>CAZDUU010000045.1:0-8407 GCA_964508675.1 uncultured Bacteroidales bacterium
TTAGAAAATAAATTTAGCAGTAATAGATATTAATTTTGTGTAGTTTGAAATTAAGGGAGAGTCTATATTAAAAAAATGAATGATTCTAAAAGGATAAATAATTTTATTTAGCTTAATCTGTAATTAACAGGAAAACTAAATTTAGAATCAACTGGTTTTCCATCTTTCAATGCAGGTAGCCATTCCTCGGGAATAAGCTTCAAAACTCTTATTGCTTCTTCATCTAATCCATAACCGAGAGGATTATCAACATGGAAATCACTCATTTTTCCATTTTTGTCAATTTTAAAGGTAACAATTACCTGACCAGATATACCATTTTCTTTTGCACTTTCAGGGTACTTTATATTCTCAAATACTGTTGGAATTATTAATCCTATAGCACCTGAAAATATTGGTGGTCGATTTAGTATTGTATCTTTTTCAGTTAAGTTATCAAATGAATTTATTGAATCTTTCTTATAAACTTTATAATAAATAAGTTTAGAATTAGTATAGTCGTATTTTATGTCTAGTTTGCCGTTAGTGTTAAAACCTTCCCAGATACTATCTTTTTTATTCATTTTATAAAATCCTTTAAGTAGTATGACTTTATCATTAAATCCATATTTAATATACTCTCCATGTTTTATATTTTTATCTGATTTAAGTACATAGTACGATTCATGGGTCTCTTTGTTAATTATTTTCTTTGTTTTTTGTGCATTAATAAGCATTGGTATTAAAACAAGAGTTATAGTAATAGCTTTTTTCATAAAATGTTTTTTAAAATTCTATTTAGCAAAAATACAATTTTATTTTCATTCGTTGTTAGTTTTAGTTGGAGCAAATAAAAAAAGCCGCTTTAAGCGGCTTTTAATTAATTTTCTTTCAGAATGACTTCATCGTATTCAATTTCGAACATCAGTTTGTGTTTCGATTCTTCCTGGGCAAGGGATAGAAAGAGTTTTACATATTCGGGATCAGATGTTTGGTTTGCCAGTTTGGTATAAAGGCGGAAAGCTGCTTTTTCGCGTTTCATAGCAAGAATAAGTGCATCCTGGTATGACATGTCATCTGTTGGTTCGGTTTTTTCAACATAATCGGCAATATTCAGTTCCTGAATATGTTCCTGTCCCAAAGTAAAAACTTTATCTTCTTTTATCTTCACCAGTTTGGCCTTGTGCTTTATTTCTTCTTCCACAAACTTCATGAAAGTTTCTTTCATGTCAGAAGCTTTTGCACGATCAGCAAGCTCTTTGTAAAAGTCAACGGATTTTTGCTCCATATCAATGGCAAAATCCAGAATGTCATCAACATTATTGAATGCTTTCATATTCCTTTGTTTTATTTAATTTTTTATCAAAATAGTGATTAAACTGCATATTCACAGAGTCACATCCGTGGCAGAAAAATTTGTGGTCGTTATCCGCTGAAGTAAAGCGGAAAGTAGCTTTCGGCATTTCGCTCATGCTGCTGAATGACTGATGAATTTCATTGCTTACATCTTCAACCGAATGCAAATGATTGATGTTGAAATGTTTTAAAATGGTCAGCAACTGGCCAACATTGCAATATTCAAACGGTGCACTCTTTTGTTTTTCAAATGCCTGAATGGTTCTTTGTGCATTGGTAAACGAACCGCCTGTTTCGTAAGGAAGCGAAGCGGGGAGTACCAGATTGGCTTTTTGCGCAGTTTCGGTCATGAAATAATCCTGAACTACCACAAACGAAGCGTTTGAAAGCCATTTTTCAGCTTTTGCTTTATCTTTTGCTGTTCCAAGAGGATTTTCGCCAAAAATAAAGTAATTCTTAATCTTACCTTCTTCGATTTTATTTAAAAGATTACTATCATTCAGATGACTGATTTTATTGAATTCGTCAACACCTTCGCCAAAACCAAGATTAAATAATCCTTCGGCATTATTCTTCTCTTTAAGCGAAATCAAACCCATAGCAGTTTTTCCGAGTTTGCCGGTAATCATAGCCATATTTCTCAGTTCGAGTGAAGCATTGGCAGAAATTCGTTTTTCGGAATAAATTATAATGGCGTGATTGGTTTCGTTGTATTCACGTGCAAAAGCTTCAAGAGCTGTTTTAGCAACTCCTGCTTTTTCAATTAACTGGTCGTAATTTTCACTTAAAAGTTGATTTTTGTAGTTGTCGAATTCAGCGGTATTTTGGCCGATAAACAACTGATTTTGCAAATTAGCGCTTAAAAGATAATGATTTACAGCCTTAGCAAAATAATAATAAGATTTAATGCCAATTTTGTTGTTTACCTTCTTGTCTAAGCGGTTGGTGCTGTCAGTGGTAATCTGGGTAACCGGAACTCTGTTCTGATGTTGATGGTTGAAAATCATATAACCTACAACCGGATGTTCGTAGTTGATTTCAGTTCCCATGATGTAAATGTGTTCAGCTTTTTGAATTTCTTCAAATGGAACATTTCCAAAACTGTTTTCAGCATAACCATTGCCTCTGCCTAAATAGAGGAATGATCCTTTATTTTTGGTATTGACAGCTTTTTCGGCTAATTTGCGGATAAGATACATTTCTTCGTTAGTCAGGCGTGCACCTGCAAAGAATGCTACTTCATCGTTACTGGTTTGGCTAAGGTTTTTATAAATCAACTCAAATGCTTCGTCGAATGAAATTTCTTTCCATACACCGCTTTCATTATACATCGGTTTTGTGAGGCGTTATTTATCGTTGATGTAGTTATAGCCAAATTTAGCACGACTGCATATGTTGGTGTCTTTATTAACTAGACCGTTGGCGCCAGTAACTCTCCATACAAAATCTTTTTTAGTATGATATTCAAGTTCGCAGCCAACCGAGCAATAATTACAAATACTTTCAACAGAGTCGGTTTTAACCGGACCGGGTTTGAAAATAACATTTTCGCTGATAGCAGCAGTCGGACAAGCTGAGATACACATTCCGCATGATTCACAATCGGTATCTGAAAGCGACATGCCCATGCTTGGAGCAACGTAAGTGTCAAAACCTCTGTTTATCAATCCTAAAGCATTTGCACCGACAACTTCGCTACATATGCGAACGCAACGGGCGCAGAGAATACATTTATTACTGTCAATTTCTATAAAAGGATGGTCAAAGCGAACCGTGTATTGTTTGAAATCACCTTTGAAGTTTTCCTGTGTAGCATTATAAGTAGTTGCATGCTTTTTCAGATCGCAGGTATTGTATTCAACACAACCACACTCTAAGCAGCGTGCTGTTTCTTCTTTAGCAACAGTTTCGTTTTCGTAACCCAATTCTACTTCGCTGAAATTGATGCGCTGATTTGCCTGAAGAGTAGGCATTTCGTGCCTGTTCTGCGAAACGTAATTTCCTTTATAATCAGCAGGAATCTGTTTTTTGAAATTATCTCTGCGGCTAATAAATTCGTATCCTTCTGCTTTAATTTGTTGTCCAGTTAAATACTGATGACAGCTTAAAGCAGCGCGACGAGCCTGTGCAATAGCTTCGATAGCAGTAGCAGGTCCTTTGACAGCATCACCGGCAGCAAAAACGTTCGGAATACCTGTTTCCAGCGTTACAGGATTAACGTCAATATTTCCGTATTTATTCAATGCAAATTTACCGTTCGTTGCATGCTGATTAATATCTTCGATGAAAGGGGCCAGTGTTTTTTGACCAATCGCTGCCAAAATATAATCAACGGGAATATCAAAATCGCTGCCTTCAACAACTACCGGACGACGACGACCTGAAGCATCGGGTTCGCCTAATTCCATTTTTAAGCAGGTGATTGATTTAACTTTTCCATTCTCGTCTTTATTGATTTTCTTTGGAGCTGTAAGGAATAAATATTCCACACCTTCCAGTTTTGATTCATGAATTTCAATTGGGTTTGCCGGCATTTCTTTTTCGGTACGACGATAAAGTACATATACCTTATCGGCATGACAACGGATTGAAGTTCGGCAGCAGTCCATGGCAGTATTTCCACCACCGATTACAGCAATGGTTTTTCCTCTGAAATCATAACGTTGACCTGTGATTTCCATATTTCTGAGGAAGTCAACTCCTCCGTACACGTTTTCTGCATCATCACCTTCGCAGCCTACGGGCGTGCTTCCCTGTGAACCGATGGTAAGAATTACAGCGTCGTATTTATCTTTTAGGTCTTTGTAGCTTAAATTATCACCTAATTTCTGGTTGTAATGAATTTTGCTGAGACCAAGTTCGAGTATAGCATTTACTTCTTTGTCAATAACATCATTGGGAAGGCGATATTCCGGAATGCCATATCTTAACCAACCGCCTGCTTTAGGGCTGGCTTCGAAAATATCACAATAATGACCTTCTTGTTGCAGGAACCATGCAGCTGATAAACCTCCGGGACCTGCACCGATAATAGCCACTTTTTTACCAGAATTTGGTTTTGTTTTGGCAATGTAACGGTTGACAGAGGCCATGTCCTGATCGCTGGCAAAACGTTTCAGATAGTCAATGCCAACACCTGCATTTTCTTCGAGTAAATTACGACGGCAGGCAGCTTCGCATGGACGTACACAAACACGACCACAAACAGCCGGAAGCGGGTTTACTTCTTTTATTAGAGCCATTGCTTCGCTATACATTCCTTTTTCAATCAAAGAAATATATCCCTGAACATCAACACCTGCAGGACAGGTTTGCTTACAAGGGGCAACGCAGTCTGCATAGTGATTTGAGACTATCAAATCCAAAGCTGATTTACGAGCTTTATGAACTTTATTACTATCGGTAGTGATTTTCATGCCTTCGTTGATTTTTGTAGAGCAGGAGGGTTGTAAACCACGCATACCTTCAATTTCTACAACGCAAACAAAGCATGATGAGTAAGGTTCTAAACGTGGGTCATGACAAAGAGTCGGGATCTCAATCCCATGACGTTTTGCAAGTTCTAAAACTGATTCTCCGGCATTTCCTGTAACCGGTTTTCCATTTAATATTACGTTTATCTGGTTCATAATCATCTCTCTTTTTAGGATAGTTTAATGGCTTCAAACTTACATTTGTTGAAACATACACCGCATTTGATACATGCGTCCTGGTTAATAAAATGTATCTGTTTGCGTTCGCCCGAAATGGCATTTACCGGGCAATTTTTAGCACAAATCGTACATCCTGTACATTTGTCTTCAACTACAGTATAAGTAATCAGTTTTTTGCAACTGTGAGCCGGACATTTTTTATCGCGGATATGAGCTTCATACTCATGACGGAAATATTTAATAGTTGTAAGAACAGGATTAGGAGCTGTTTGTCCCAGGCCGCAAAGTGAACTGTCCTTAATCTGGTATGCAAGTTCTTCGAGTAACTCAATATCGCCTTCTTTTCCTTCACCTTCGGTGATGCGGGTTAGAATTTCCAACATTCGCTTGGTTCCAATACGACAGAAAGTACATTTCCCGCATGATTCCTTTTGAGTGAAATCGAGGAAGAAACGGGCCATATCGACCATACAAGTTGTTTCGTCCATTACAACCATACCGCCTGAGCCCATAATAGCACCGGTTGCGGTTATTGAATCATAATCAACTGTAGTATCAGCAAGATAATCGGGAATACAACCACCTGATGGACCACCCAACTGAACAGCTTTGAACTTTTTATCGTCCTGAATACCACCGCCAAGTTTGAAAATAATATCACGGATAGAAATACCCATAGGAACTTCGACCAAACCACCTCTTTTTATTTTACCTGTCAGAGCAAAAACTTTGGTTCCTTTTGATTTTTCAGTTCCGTATTTATTATAAGATTCTGCTCCGTTTAAAATTATATAAGGGACGTTAGCATAAGTCTCAACATTATTAATATTGGTTGGTCTTTTCCATAATCCTGAAACAGCAGGGAAGGGAGGACGTTTGCGGGGCATACCGCGACGACCTTCGACTGAGGCCATTAAGGCAGTTTCTTCACCGCATACGAATGCACCGGCTCCTTCTTTTACATGTATATCAAATGACCATCCCTGTTTTCCATGAGCATTTTTTCCTAAATATCCTTTCTGACGGGCCTGATCTAATGCAATATTTAAACGTTTAATAGCCAGTGGATATTCGGCGCGGCAATAAATAATTCCTTCAGTAGCACCAATAGCATAAGCAGCGATGGTCATACCTTCGAGAACAGCATGAGGGTCGCCTTCAAGAACAGAGCGATCCATAAACGCTCCGGGGTCGCCTTCATCGGCATTGCAGATAACAAATTTTTCGTCTACATTGCTACTATGGGCAAATTTCCATTTCATTCCGGTAGGGAATCCACCGCCACCACGACCACGTATGCCGCTGTCGATAATGCTTTGAATAACCTGTTCGGATGAAATATGTTCATTTACAAGTTTTTTTATTGCTTTATAGCCGCCTCTTGCTTCGTATTCATCAATAACTTCAGGATTGATAACACCACAATTGCGTAATGCAATTTTTACCTGACCCTGCCAATAGGTATCATCAATATTTTCGAATAATTCTGTTCTTACAACATATTCTTTAACAGGTTCGCCATGTTTGATATGTTTTTCAACGATATCAATTGCCTTTTTTTCATCCACTTCACCGTATAAATAAGAACCGGATTCGTCAATTACTTCAACCAGAGGTTCTCTGTAACACATTCCTATACAACCTGTTTTTGTGAGCTCAAACGGAAGTTTTTCGTTTTCTTTAAGTTGAGTGATTTTATCAAAAACCTTGTTGGCACCTGCAGCAATGCCACAACTGGCCAATCCTACCAGAACTTTAATGTTTTCCATACCTTTTTAAGGGTTAGTTATTTTCTTTCAATTGAATTTCTTTTATGATATTGACCGCTGATTTTCCGGTTAGTTTTCCGAAAGTATCTTCGTCAATCATAATAACAGGAGCTAAAGAACAGCAACCTAAACACGCAACCGATTCAATAGTATAAAAGCCATCGGGTGTGGTTTCGCCATCTTTTACCTGCAATGCTTCCAGTACTGATTCGCTTATTGTGTTTGCTCCCTGCACATGACATGCAGTTCCGTGGCAAACCTTTATTATATGCTTACCAACCGGCTTTAACCGAAACTGAGCATAAAAAGTTGCTACGCCATACATGTCACTGATTTTTAAGCCGGTCTTTTGACTGATATAATCAAAAGCCTTGGCAGGGATATAGCCAAACAAGTGTTGAGTTGACTGAAGCAACGGAATGGTATTACCCTTTTTGTTTTTGTACTTTTCGATAATCGGATCCAATAAAGAAAGATCTACATCTTGCTGAATATCAGCATTAATAATACTTTTTTCTACACGTTGAATTCGCATACACGTTAAATTTTGCAAATATATAGATATTTAGATAAATAATTATGAGTGATATGACATAAGGACAAAAATAAGTGATGATATTAGTCAAGTTTACTGTTGATTTTATCAACACTTTCTTTTGCGTCTCCGTAAAGCATATCTGTATTTTCTTTGTAGAACAAAGGATTTTCAACTCCGGCATAGCCTACAGCCATGGAACGCTTCATTACAATGACACGTTTAGCTTTCCAGACTTCAACTACAGGCATTCCATATATTGGGCTGGATGGATCTTCCTGAGCTCCTGGGTTTACAGTGTCATTAGCCCCTATAACCATCACAACATCTGTTTCCGGAATATCAGGGTTAACTTCGTCCATTTCCAGAACAATATCATAAGGAACATTGGCTTCTGCAAGCAGAACATTCATGTGACCAGGTAATCTTCCTGCAACAGGGTGAATGCCGAACAAAACAGTTTTACCTTTTTTTCTCAATTTTTCAACCAAATCGTGGATAGGGTATTGTGCCTTGGCAACTGCCATTCCGTAGCCGGGAACTATTAATACAGATTGTGCTTCGTTAAGTAATTCGGCTGCTTCTTCGTGATTAATAGATTTTACTTGGCCTTCAATTTTTTTTCCGGTTTTAATTTCCTGTCCGAACCCGCCTGATATTACAGAGAAAAATGATCTGTTCATGGCATTACACATGATAATGGATAGAATAGCCCCTGAACTACCAACCAATGCCCCGGTTACAATAAGTAAGTCATTTCCCAGCATAAAACCTGATGCTGAAGCTGTCCAACCTGATAAAGAGTTGAGCATTGAAATCACGACCGGCATATCGGCACCACCAATAGCCATAACCATCATAACTCCAAAAAATGCTGCAATGGCAGTCATTATTAACAGGAATAACATGCCATCTGTACCTTCTTTTCCGACAAATAACACTCCTAATACAATCGAAGAAATCAGAAGTATTACATTTACAGCATCTTTCCCTTTATAAACAAAAGGTTTGCTGGTAATATTCTCTGTCAGTTTACCCCATGCAATGATAGAACCGGTAAAAGTAATGGCACCTATAAAAATTCCGACAAAAATTTCGACCATGTGAATGGATCT
>CAZDUU010000046.1:0-8399 GCA_964508675.1 uncultured Bacteroidales bacterium
TCACAAGTATCGGAGCTTCGCCAATTACATTTCCTAGCTTGTTTTTCCACTTACGCTCTTTTCCGTTTTTTGACAGGTTATATATATACAAATGAAAAGGAACTACCCACAATATTTTCTTATTGGGTTTTGGTTTAATATATGATTCTAAATCACTGGTTGAGATATTTTTGTTTGAACAATGTATTTTATTCCTTTTAAGTAAATACTCCTTTTCAGGAACGAATCGTGTAGGATAACATGCAGTCAGAAAAATAAACGCTGCAAGTAATAATAATAAAAAACGTTGAAACACTAAAAATTAGTGATTATTGGCGAGGTTTTAAAGTGATTGTTTCAGCACCTCTGGCTCTGTATGAGGAAGTGTAAGAGCTGGAATTTGTTCCTAACGGACCATTAGAAGTAGAAACGTCGTTCGTTACAACATATTCATTAACATCACGTTCCATAACGATTTTTTTATCGCGAAGTTCTCTTAATACCCATATTTCTGCATACTGACCATTTGCATAGCCATCATCAATAACATGTGAATGTGT
Organism: uncultured Bacteroidales bacterium; assembly: GCA_964508675.1. Classification (GTDB taxonomy): domain Bacteria; phylum Bacteroidota; class Bacteroidia; order Bacteroidales; family GWA2-32-17; genus Ch61. The sequence goes on from CAZDUU010000046.1 coordinate 540, forward strand.
TTCATAAGTATTAGAGATTTCTACCATTTCTCCATTATAGATACGTTTAGTGTAAACGCTATCCACTTTTTGATATTTATATTCATAAATAAACGACATGCGTTCTTTATTTTTGTACTTATCAATTCCATTTATTTCTACTTTACCTAAGAAGTTCCATGAACCAGAACCTTTGGTTTCGTATGTGGTTACCCATCTTTCAATAGTTGTTTGGCTTGTGTTTTCGTCAACAACAGTTTTTTCTTCTGTAATTTCATACTTTAATGTATGAGTCATTTTACTGTTTTTGTCAAAACGGTATTCGCTTTCTTTTACAATACCGGTATATGATTTTGTAGTATCATGAGGAGTGTCAATAGAATCAATTACCTGACTTACATTATCGCCGTTAATATTAAATTTAACATTAGCTTTTAATTGCTGGGTTCCAATTGTTCTTAAAATCTGGCTTTCCATAGTTTCCACTGTCCAGTCTCCGGTTACTCTTGCCTTGCGGCTTTTAAACGAGAAAAATGGGTCATCAACTCCACGTTTACATCCATCAAACACTATTATAGTAGTCAAAGCAACCAATAAAATGCTTAAGCTTTTTGCCTTTTTCATAATTTAATTATTTAATATCCAGATTGTTAACAAAATTTATCGATTTTTTTTCGATTGGGTAAAATTATTTAATTATTTTATATTGACAAAATTTATCGCTTAAAAAGTGAAGATTCTTGAAAAAAAATGTTCATAACTTGTTGATAATATTCGTAAACATCAGAAAATCAGCCTAAAAAGATATTAACAGGTTTTCTCTAAAAAGCAAAAAAGCCATTTGTTTTAATCAAACGGCTTTAAAGAAAATAATTAATAACTATTTTTTTACTTTTAAAAAGTTATTTACCTGCTTTTCATATTCGGATTTAGGATTTGCCCCAACCATCATTTGCGGCTGACCTGACATAGGAACAAATAGTACAGCCGGAATACTTTGAATACCAAATGCCTGAGCTAATTCCTGCTCTTTGTCTGTGTTGATCTTATATACATAAATTTTGCCTTTGTAGTCTTTTGCAAGTTCTTCTAAATAGGGTGAGATCATTTTACAAGGTCTGCACCAGTCTGCGTAAAAATCGATAATGCATGGAATTTTTCCCTTATAACTCCAGTTTTTTGATTTGCTGTAATCAAAGACCTTTTGTTTAAATGTAACTGCTGTTAAATATTCAATATTCTCGCTGCCGCTGGCCTTATTTTCAGCATAAACTCTTTGCGCAAAAATTGGATAAGTTGCAAAAAGTATGATTGTTAATAACAAATATTTTTTCATAAAACTTTATTTAACAATTAAAGAAGGTTTTATTCCGAATACATCTTCAATAGCTTTGATAAATGTTTCTTTGGGTAATGCGCCCATAGCCATTTGTGGCTGACCGTCTTTGGGTACAAATAATAATGAGGGAATACTTCTGATACCAAATACTGCAGATAGTTCCTGTTCAGCTTCTGTATCAACCTTATAAATATCTACTTTCCCTTCATATTCTTTTGCCAGTTCTTCTAAGATAGGAGCAACCATTTTGCATGGTGAACACCAGTCGGCATAAAAATCAATAATGCATGGTTTATCACCTTCGTATTTCCATTCCTGGTTTTGTTCGTAATTGAACACTTTTTCTTTAAATTCCTGAGTTGTTAAATGTTTAAACATAACGGTTATTATTTTAATAATTAGTACAAAGTTAATTCAAAAATTTTAATTACACATATCAAAATATGTACATATGTATTAAAAATAATTATCATTTTATTATTTTTAACATTCGTTATACCTTTGCAGTCAGATATGAAATTGAATTTAAACGAAAAAATATTGAATGTGATTGCCCAAGTTGCTCATATTCATGGCATAGAAGCATATGTTGTTGGTGGATATGTTCGTGACATGATTTTGAACAGAAAGTCAAAAGATTTTGACATTTTGGCAATAGGCGATGGTGTATTTTTGGCAGAACAGGTGGCTAAAGTATTGAATATTAAAAAGGTTGTTGTTTTTAAGAATTTTGGTACGGCCCAGATTAAATATAATAATTATGAAATTGAGTTTGTCGGAGCAAGAAAAGAAAGTTACCAGCATAACTCCAGAAACCCTATTGTTGAAAAAGGAAGTTTGCAGGAGGATATTTACCGACGCGATTTTACAATAAACGCAATGGCAGCCTCACTTTCAATAAATAATTTCGGCGAAGTGGTTGATTTATACAATGGGATGGATGATTTGAAAAATAAAATCATCAGAACGCCCGCTCTACCCGAAGTGACTTTTTCAGACGACCCGCTTAGAATGCTTAGAGCAATTCGTTTTTCTTCACAACTTCAATTTGAAATTGAAGAAAGGACTTTAAGCGGGATAAAAATGAATGCTTCAAGAATAGATATTATTTCAAAAGAAAGGGTTGTTGATGAACTAAATAAAATTTTACTTTCTGATAAGCCTTCCTATGGATTGACTTTGTTAGATGAAACGGGTTTGTTAAGCTACATTTTGCAGGAGCTTTCGGATATGAAAGGGGTTGACAAAAGCGAGGGTCTGGCTCATAAAGATAATTTTTATCACACACTTCAGGTCGTTGATCAGCTGAGAGAAAAAACGGATAAATTATGGCTCCTATGGGCAGGATTGCTTCATGATATTGGAAAACCATCAACCAAGAAATTTGTAAAAAACATTGGATGGACTTTTCATGGTCACGAAGTAGTTGGTGGTTTTGTTGCAACAAAAATATTTAAAAGAATGCATATGCCTGTTCAGGAAACACTTCCGTATGTGGTAAAAATGATTAATCTTCATTTACGCCCCATTGCACTTGTAAGTGACGAAGTAACCGATTCTGCTGTCAGAAGACTGATTTTCGATGCGGGCGACGATATTGATGATTTAATGTTACTTGCTGAGGCTGATATAACTTCTAAAAATGAAAAAAAGGTGAAAACATATCTGAATAATTTCAGATTAGTTCGCCAGAAAATAGTTGAACTAGAAGAAAAAGACCGAATCAGAAACTTTCAACCTCCGGTAAGCGGAGAGGAAATTATGCAATGGTTTGAATTGAAACCGTGCAAAATAGTTGGAGATTTGAAAAATGCCATAAAAGATGCAATACTCGACGGAATTATTAAAAATGACAGGAAAGAAGCTATTAAATATTTAATAGGTATAGCAAAAGAAAATGGTTTGGACTTGAAAGCTAAAATTGATTAAGTGATGCTAAACCTTGCAAGTGGCGAAGCTTCGAGACTTGTGAAATCTCTGTTCAAGAATTTATAATATCCAACAATAGCAATCATCGCTGCATTATCGGTGGTAAATTTTATTTTTGGTAAAAAAACTTTATACCCTTTTTCCGCAAGATTGCTGAATTGTTTACGAATTTCTGAATTGGCAGAAACACCTCCGCTTAGCGTAATTGTTCTGATTTGATTTTGTTTCAGAGCTTTTAGCGTTTTTCCAATGAGTATTTCTGAGATTGTATGCTGATAGGATGCGCAAAGATCGGTTATGTTTTCCTGAATAAAGTTTTGATTTTCTTTTAGCCTGTCGCGGAGAAAATATAAAAAAGAAGTTTTTAATCCGCTGAAACTAAAGTTTAAACCCTCAATATTTGGCTTCGCAAATTTATATGCATGAGAACTTCCGCTCTGCGCGAGTTTATCAATTACTGGTCCTCCGGGATAGCCGAGACCGATAACTTTGGCTGCTTTATCAAAAGCTTCCCCTGCAGCATCATCAATGGTGCTGCCTAAAAGTTCAAAGTGATAAGGATTATGAACTTTAATAATCTGGGTATGACCACCTGAAACCAATAAGCTGAGATGTGGAAATTCAGGAAATTCTTTTTCTTCGCCCTGCTCTGAAATAAAATGTGACAAAACATGTCCCTGCAAATGATTAATTTCAATCAGCGGTTTATTCAATCCAATCGAAAGTCCTTTAGCAAATGACGTTCCGACTAAAAGTGAACCGAGTAAACCTGGCCCCCGTGTAAACGCAATCGCGTCAATTTCAGTTAATTTAACATTTGACTGTTTCAATGCTTCGTGCAAAACAGGAACAATGTTCGACTGATGGGAGCGGGAAGCAAGCTCGGGAACAACTCCGCCATACTTTTTGTGAATATCCTGACTTGCAATAATACTGCTTAAAAGAGTATTGTTGCGGACTAATGCGACAGAAGTATCATCACAGGAAGATTCAATTCCAAGTATAGTTGCTGTTTCTTTCAAAATTAGTACTTTTGCGTAAAATTGAGGCAAAATTAGGAAAAAAAGGTTTATACCGATTTATTTTTTGGCAATTATCGGCAAAATATTGCTGATATTGTTTATTATTTTCAAAAGTCCTCCCGTTCAAACGTTTATTTCAAATTTTATTGCTGAAAAAATATCGGAAAAACTTCAAACCAGAATAGAAATAGGTGGCGTTGATTTTTCCGTTTTCAAAACGGTTGTTCTGCATAATGTATATGTTGAAGACAGACAAAAAGATACTTTGTTTTTTATAAGGCATTTAAATGTAAACCTGAATAGTCTGAATATAAGTACTAAAGTTATTAAAGCAAAAGAACTTACATTGTGGCAACCTCAGTGTTTTCTTAAGCAGGATAAAAACGGTATTTTGAATCTTCAGTTTATAATAGATGCCTTAAGTGGTGACACTACTGACACTACACCGGCAAAACCATTTAAATTTTTTATTGACAGATTGGCAATAAAAGGTGGAAAATTCAAATTTGATAACCTGGTTATGCCTGAAAATAGAGATAAAGCAGTATCATTCGACCATTTGAGCGTAAGCAAAATTAATTTGAAATTTAAACAAATAGCCGTGGTTGATGATAGTGTTGCATTTAATATCAACTCTTTATCTTTTGTAGAAAAATCGGGATTAATTCTGAAACAATTGAATGTAAAAGGTTATTTGTCAGAATCAGGAATTCATCTTCAAAATTTATATTTAGAGACTCCGAACAGTTTAGTAAGAGCTTCCAGTTTTAAATTGAAAACAAAATCGCTGAATGATTTCAATGAATTTGAGCAGAAAGTTAAGTTTGATGCTTCGTTTTATGCATCCAGGGTCGGTTCTGAAGATATTGCTTTTTTTGCTCCGGAACTACATGGATTTAATCAATCCGTAATTATTTCAGGAAAAGCAAAAGGCCCACTTGCCTCTATTAAGGCAAAAGATTTTTTGATAAAATACAACAAGCATACTTTTATAAAAGGCAATTATGAAATTGAAGGGCTTCCCGATATAGAGAATTCCTATATTATGCTTAAGTTTGATTATCTGAAAACAAAGGTTTCCGACTTTGCTAATCTGGAACTTCCTCCTTTTGATAAAACAAATAAGCTAAAGCTGCCTTCGTTCCTGAATAATCTTGGCGAAATTTATTACAAAGGAGAATTGTCGGGATTTACAACCGATTTTGTTGCATATGGAAAACTTAATACAGATTTGGGTGTCATTTCATCGGATGCAAGTATCAGCTTTGACACAATAAAAAATGTGACTTCAATCAAAGGAAATGTATCTCTTAATAATTTTAATGCCGGGCAAGCAATTAGTGCCCGCCCATTGATTGGCTATGTTACATTAAATGCAAGCCTGAAAGCGATAATTAAAAAGCAAGGTTTTGAAGCTACAGCAGAAAGTAAAATTCAATCAGTAGATTTTAACAGGTATAACTATAAAAACATTCTGGTCAATGGAACGATAACCGAAAAAATGTTTGACGGTTCATTAAAGTTAGACGACCCGAATATCGGATTAGACTTCCTTGGAAAAATTGATTATTCAGCAAAAGAACCTGTGTTTAATTTTATGGCAGATGTAAAAAATGCCAAACTAAATGAACTTCATCTTTTACCCAAAGATTCTGATATTGTTCTTTCGTTCCTGCTTGATTCAAAGATTAAAGGAGATAATGTTGATAATGCGAACGGCACGCTGGATTTATATCAGTTTAAATACAAACATGATTCATTGCACTCTGAATCAAATAATATCCATATTGATTTGAAGCAGATAAATGACAACAAAACTATTCAACTGAACTCCGATTTTATTGATTTATCCCTTAACGGAGAATTCCGCTTTAATGAGCTTCTGTTTTATATCCAATCAGATATTAATAAATACCTGCCATCATTAAAAATAACGGAAATACCTAAAAATTTTAAACCAATTAATAATTTCCGGTTGAGTTATAATTTAACACTGAAGCAATATTGCGATATTTTCAAGGATTTCTTGCCATGGTTGTATCTGGAAAATGGTACTACTTCAAATGCAAAATTTTCAGAAGGAAACGAAGTTGAATTTGGTTTTCAAAGCGATTCAATAAGTATTTCAGGAATGGGGTTGTCTGATCTGAAAATAAACTCGGCAGTTTCTGAAAATAAATTGCATACCTCAGTAAAAGCATCAAAGTATTACCTGGCTAAAGAAATTGTACTAAACTCTCCTGTGGTTGATGTATATACTCAAAATAATTCCAACGAAATATATTGTAACTGGCAAAGAAACGATAGCTTGATTGGCGATGGAGAAATTTCAGCAATTGCAAATCTTACTGAAAAACAAAAAATGGATTTGCAAATTATACTAAGCCCATCGCGCTTAAATATTAATCAATTAGAATGGTATATTAATGATGGCGCTGTTAATATTGGCGATTCACTGATAAGTATAAGTAAAGCAATAATTAATCAGGGTGAACAGTATTTTTATATTGACGGGGCGGTCGGAAACAGGATTTCCGATAGCTTAAACGTAAAAGTAAATCAGGTACAACTTGCTAACATAAATCCTTTTATTAAATCAACAGGTTTAACGTTTGATGGGGAAATGAATGGTGAGATTACAATTAAGAGTGCTTTAAAAAAGCCGATACTTGTTTCTGACTTTTTAGTTAAACAATTGAAATTAAATGGAGAAGAATTAGGCGACTTTAATCTGAAAGGCGAGTGGGACGATGAAAAGCAAAAGTTATTCTATCAGGCTGATGCATTTAGAGGGAACATTAATACTCTTAATTTAAAAGGAAGTTATGATATTGATGGTTTGATTGATGCCAATATTCACCTTGATAAATGGAGACTTAACATGGTTGAACCATTCATAAATTCATTTGCATCTGAAGTCAGAGGTTCTGCGTCAGGAGATTTGCATTTGTCAGGTACTTTTTCAAAACCTGATTTAGAAGGTAAAATTAGACTTACAAAAGCTGCTTTTATTATTTCTTATCTTAATACACATTATAATTTTACCGGAGACATTGATGTAAAAAAGAATATGTTTGAGGTAAGCAATATTGATGTTTACGATGAAGAAGGAAATATAGCCAAATTATCGGGCAAGGTTACCCATCAATATTTTAGTGATGTTAAATTAGACCTGTTACTCAATACACAAAGGTTTTTGTTTCTAAATACAAAATATTCGGATAATAATCTGTTTTATGGTTCGGTTTATTCCTCAGGATTAGTAAATATCATAGGGTCTCTTGATAATATTTCAATTAATGCCAATGTACAAACTGAAAAAGGGACTAAATTCAATCTAAGTCTAGAGTCTGGAACAGAATTGAGCCAGCAGAATTTTATTAAATTTGTAAATAAAAATACCCAAAACGAAAAAAGCGAACTTCAAATTCCGACAAATACCAACAGTGGGTTAAACTTATCATTTAATATTCAGGCAACCCCCGAAGCAAATATTCAACTGATTTTTGACTCAAAAGTGGGTGATATTATTAAGTCACAGGGAACTGGTAATCTGAGATTAGAGCTTAAGCCGAATGGCGATTTTCTGAT
>CAZDUU010000047.1:0-8274 GCA_964508675.1 uncultured Bacteroidales bacterium
AGGATTTGGCCTCTGTTCTTTCTAATGGTACTTATTGCTTTTATTCTTCCCTACGGGTTCAAACAATCAATAGGTTTCCATATGCTTGGAGGAGGTTATGATTTTGATTGGAGATACTCATTTACATTTTTGGAGAATTATAAAATGTTAATTACTGACAATTTTCCTAAAACAACTCCACTTCCGGTTTTTTGGTCCCTATGTATTGAAGAGCATTTTTATTTGTTCTGGATGTGTTGTATGTTCATTTTGCCTGTAAAGCATATTTTAAAATTTTTAATTACATGTTTCGTGATTTCTTGGATATCAAGATATATGGAACCATATTTCTTTAATAACAGACTAATTAACAACAACGACCTAACTACTAATTTGGACTATTTTGCAAGTGGAGGTATATTGGCTTATTATTTTGTTCTTCATAAGAAGAAATTAACTAGTTTTATTCAGAATATTAGAATTGAAATAAAATGGATAATCGTTGCTTTTGTTGTCTTTGTTGTCATTTTTCAAAAAACTATTTTACCAAATGAAGAAGGAACGATTTTCTTCATATTTAGACCATCTATAATAGCTTTACTATTTACTTTATTGATTTCTGTCTTTTTACCAGAAAATTCTTCTTTTCGAATTAAAAGTAAACTATTATCATTCTTGGGAGTTAGAAGTTATGGTTTATATATCTACCATATCATCTTTATTCACTTTAGTTTTCAATTCTGTATCAACAATTCCATATTGATAGACAATTGGTTTACGTTATCATTATTTATTTTATTCACCTTGGGAGGATCTATAATTGTAAGTTCCATTTCATATAAATATTTCGAAATGCCATTTTTGAATATTAGAAATAATAAATCTCTAAACAAATTACTTGCAACAAACTATAAATTACAATAGAATGCATTTCTTCATATGCTAAACTCTGCTTAGTCTTCACCACTCGCTAAGTTGTACTTAGTGGGTTATATTTGTAAACAACTACCTGGAAAAAAAGCTGAAATAATTTGCACAAATAGAAAAAAGCTGTTATTTTTGACACCAAATTAACAAAATATCTAAAAAAATCATTAGCAAACATGAAAAAAATTTTTCACATAATTGTAATTAGCTTGTTTTTTAATACTGCAAACGCTCAGTATATATTATTAAGTTCTGAAATGTTGTCGTATGGATCAAGTTGGGTAAACAAAACTGCTTCTGATTTTTCTGTCGTTGATACTTCTATCCAAGGAGCAAATGCAGTGTGGGATTTTACTTCATTAACTCCAAATAATCTTACTGATGATTATGTTGTTTATATTGTAGATCCATCAACTACACCTTATTCTTCTTACTTTCCCAATGCTAATTATGGATATTTAATTGTTCAAGGTTCTTCGTCAAGTTATTATTATTTTAATCTTACAAATAGCATAATGGAACGTTTAGGTTCTTATAATGCATATGCGGTTACATATAGCGATCCACAAATTGAGTATATTTTTCCGTTAACATTAGGAGCATCAAATAATGATACTTGGCAAAATGATGCTTCTGCTCTTGGCGGAACTTATTCTTTAAAATGCATTGGTGCTGGAACTTTGTATCTCCCTTCAGGTACGTTTAATGCGTTATTGGTTAGAGTTCATTTGACAGAAGGACCTATAAGTGTATATTCGTATTATTGGTATAGTTCGGATAACGGTATGATATTAATTACTGACATACCTGATTATGGTGTTATGCGTTATTTAAGCTCGCTTCATATTGGAGTTGAGAAAAATCAATTATTTAATCAATGCTATTATAATAGCCTAGTTGAAAATAATTTTGATTTAAGTTTTCAATCAAAATATAGTGATAATTATTCATATAAAGTAATGAACGCAATGGGACAAGAAATTTATAATGGTTCCTTTTCGACAAACGAAAAACAATCAGGTACATTGCACATTGATTTTAGCAATAATACTTCTGGCATGTATTTTCTTTCAATTCAATCTACAAAGTCAAATACTTCTTATGAAATAATAAAAATTATGAAGAAATAACTATATCGTAAAGTTTTTTTACTGATGTATTTCTTTGATTTGTAATTTTATGGAATTTTTATTGAATTAAAAAGGCTACGCCATTTCTTGTCCTCATTTACTCGCTTCGCTCATGAGAACGCTTTGCTTAGTTGTATGAGGATGTGCATATGCGCCCGTTAAGTTGCACTTAGTGGGTTTCTGTTAGCTTAGCTCTGTTTTTCCATACAAGCTTGCTTTTATTCGTTAGCATTCCAAAAATCTTTAAAAAATTGAAAATTATCACCTAATCAATCAAAATATGATTTAACTTTGTAGCCCTTTTCAAATATCATTAAATATGGAAGAAATATATTCAAAAATCAACGCGTTGGCAGAAAAATACAAAGATTACACTGCAAATAACCTCAGCAAACTGGTTAAAATCAAATCGACCAGCATGAACGAAAAAGAAGTCCAGCTCGAACTCAAACGTCAGATGGAAGAAGCCGGTTTCGACGAAGTTCGTATCGACGGACTGGGCAACGTTATCGGTCGCATTGGCAACGGTAAAAAAATCATCGCTATCGACGGACACATGGACACCGTTGATGTTGGAAATATGGCGAACTGGAATTTCGATCCTTTCTCGGGCGAAATAAAAGACGGCTATGTTCATGGTCGCGGAACCGTTGACCAGGAAGGCGGACCTGCTGCTGCTGTTACTTCAGGCAAAATTCTGAAAGAACTGGGTTACGATAAAGATGTTACTTTCTACGTTGTAGGAAGCGTGATGGAAGAAGATTGCGACGGCTTATGCTGGAAATACATTGTGGAAGAAGAAAAACTCCGTCCCGATTTCGTTATTTCTACCGAACCGACCAATCTGAATATATATCGCGGACATCGCGGCAGAATGGAAATCGTTGTGAAATTCAGAGGTGTTTCATGCCATGGTAGCGCTCCCGAACGCGGAAAAAATGCTATTTACATGGCTGCCAAAGCTGCTTTGGAAATCGAAAAGCTCAACGAACGTCTGGCTTCAGATCCTTTCCTTGGCAAAGGAACCGTTACCATTTCCGAAATTAAATCGGGCAGTCCTTCACTTTGCGCTGTAGCCGACCATGCTCAGTTCCATCTCGACCGCCGCTTGACCTGGGGCGAAACTAAAGAATCGGCTGTAAAAGAAATCGAAGAGATAGTAAAGGATATGGATGCTACGGTTGAAGTTCTTTATTATGAAGAAAAAGCCTATACCGGAAAAGTATATGGAATGGAAAAATATTATCCTACCTGGAAACTGGAAGAAAGTCACCCGATTGTTCAGGCCGGCGTAAAGGCTTTTGAAGGTCTGTTCAACAAGAAACCCCTTGTGGATAAATGGACATTTTCAACCAATGGCGTTACCATCAACGGATATTATGGAATTCCACTGATCGGTTTTGGTCCCGGAAACGAAGTGTTGGCTCATGCCCCGAACGAAAAAGTTCCGGTAAGTGATCTGGTTGCTGCATCAGCTTTTTATGCTGCATTTGCTTATGTAATTTAACAAGCAATCAGAATAAAAGGAGTAAGAAGTCAGATTGAAACAAAATTATTAATTTTACAGAATAAGAATTATTCAATTTAATAAAAATTTATGAATCCATTTGAACAATATTTAAATGAACTCAAAGGCTTAAAAAGCCAGCTTTACGGTAAAGATTTCCTGTTGACATGGGATAAAACCGAAGACGAATTAAAACAGACATTTTTGGTGGCTGAGTCTTTGAAATATTTAAGGGATAACAATATCTCTGCAAAAATATTTGATTCGGGACTTGCCATTTCCAATTTTCGCGATAATTCGACCCGTACACGTTTTTCGTTTGCTTCTGCCTGCAACCTTTTAGGTTTGGAAGTACAGGATCTGGACGAGGGTAAATCGCAGATTGCACACGGCGAAACCGTTCGCGAAACCGCCAATATGATTTCGTTTCTTTCAGATGTAATCGGAATCCGCGACGATATGTTTCTTGGAGCAGGTCACACTTATATGCAAGAAGTAGGTGAAGCTTTAGACGATGGTTTTAAAAATGGTGTATTGCCTTCACGTCCGTCTATTGTGAACTTACAATGCGATATTGATCATCCTACCCAAAGTATGGCCGATTTACTACATCTTAAAACTGTTTACGGCTCGCTCGAAAACTTAAAAGGGAAAAAGATTGCCATGACTTGGGCTTATTCACCGAGTTACGGAAAACCGCTTTCTGTTCCCCAGGGCATTATTGGTCTCATGACCCGCTTTGGTATGGAAGTAGAACTGGCTTATCCCGAAGGTTACGATTTAATTCCCGATGTAATTGAACTGGCAAAGAAAAACGCAGCTGCCAGCGGCGGAAAATTTAAAGTTTCTAATAGCATGGAAGAAGCATTTAAAGATGCTGACATTGTTTATCCAAAGAGCTGGGCTCCTTTCAGCGTAATGGGTCGCAGAACCGAATTGTTGCAAAAAGGCGATAAAGAAGGTTTGAAAGAACTGGAAAAAGAAGCACTTGCCAACAATGCAAAATACAAAAACTGGGAATGCACCGAAGATAAAATGAAACTTACCAAAGGCGGAAAAGCATTGTATATGCATTGTCTTCCTGCCGATATTACCGATGTTTCATGCACTGCAGGTGAAGTTGCTGCTTCAGTTTTCGAACGTTACCGCATTGATACATACAAAGAAGCCGGTTTTAAACCTTATATCATTGCTGCCATGATTTTAAACAGCAAGTACAGTGCTGCTGCTTCGTTATTAAAGAAACTCTACTATTCAAAAAGACCGAGATTCTTATAAAATCTGATAATATGAAAAATAAAAGGCTGTCTTTTGGACAGTCTTTTTTATTATATAAAAGAACTTTATTCTATATCGCCAAATTCACTTCTGAAGCGCTTTATAAGTTCTTCGGCTTCTTTAAGCGGTGTCATGTCCATGATATTTCCTACTACATAAACGCCACTCTCGTTGGAAATGATCTGGTATTTATCATTGAGCCATTTATATTTACCGTTTTTATTGCGGAAGCGATATTCAACAGCAAAATCATTTTCTTTGTCGCTGATATTTCTTAGCATTTTAGCAACAATGCTGTCAGCCTTAAGCGTATCTTCAGAATGAAGGAGTGATTTGATGTCATCCGCTGACATTTGATAAAATTCTTCGGGAGTATAGCCTAAAACATGGAAAATGGCATAACTGATGTATTCATAATTGCCGGTTTCGATATTGAGCTTATAAAGTATTTGTCGTGAGTTTTCCAGAATTTCTTTGAAGAAGCTTTCCTGCTTGTGATATGCGGTAATGAGTTGTTTCTTTTCAGAAATGTCTTCGAATAAAATAATGTATTCAAAAACGTCGTCCTTTTGGAATTTTGCGCAGTAAATGGAAAGTGTTATTTTTTCTTTGGTTTCGGGATGAATAATTTCTAACTGGCATTGCTGACTTTCGTCTGACAGTTGGTGCAGGTACTGCTCTAGCTGATTAATCAGGAAGCTAAGATTTGTGTTTTTGTTTATTTTAAGAATTTTCTGAAAAGCAGGGTTCATGTTCATGGGTTTGAAGTTGCTGTCTAAGTGTAAGACACCCAAAGGAATGTTTTCGTATAAAATCTTAAAACTTTCTTCTTTTTCTTTTAGTGTGTTGATAATGATTTTTCGTGTACTGACATCACGAACGACTGCTAAAGCAAAGTCTTCGTTTTCGAAAGTGAATTTGGTAAGTGAAATTTCGGCAGGGAATGGATTTTTTCCGTTACGTAAGTGAGTCCATTCAAAATACTGAGGTATGCCCTTTAATGCAGCAGTTATTTTTTCTTTTGCATAATCGCGTGATGATTTTCCGTTTGCCTGAACGGGCGGACTGAATCTATAGTGAAAAGGAGTGTGCATGATGAGTTCTTCCAGCGTACAGTCAAAAATTTCAAGCATCCTGTTATTGCAGTCAATAAATTTATCATCTTTCAGAACAAGAATTCCGTCAGAAGTAGATTCAAAAATAGTCTGATATTTCTTTTCGCGTTCGTTGAGTTCTATCTCCACCAATTTATACTTGGTAATATTTTTTGCTATACCTTCGACAGCAATAATTTCTTCGTTATCATCAAAAATAGGGATTTCCTTAACTTCGAGATAACAGGGGTTCCCTTTTATGTCTTTAACCGTAATTTCAAACGGTGGAGTGGGTAATTTTTCCGTCTGATAAAATTTATGCCGTTCAAACACATCCTGATAAAGTGTTAAAGCACCAATGTTTTTGTAGATGGTTATAAAGTCCGCTTTAGGATAGCCTAATACATTCGTTACTGAAGAGCTTAAATATTTAAATGGCTTATTGGGTTCGTGTCTGTAGAAAAAATAATCATCGATGAGGCTGTCAATAACAAATCTATAGTTTTTGTTTACATTTTCATAGTCTTCAACGGCTTTGTGCAGGTATTTGAAAGGTTTGCGCAGAATTTTGTATAAGAACAACGTAAGCAACAGCGGAATTAAAAGCCATCTGTAAACCTGAATTTTATACCAAAGTACCGTATTTTGAACAAATGTGTCCAGTACAAAATCTGAGAAGAGCAGAATAATAAAGACAGCTACAAGAAAAAAAACAATGAGTTTAAGCAATAATGAACGTTGATATATCTTAAAAAAACGACGCATACTATCTGATTCTATCTGCTGAACGCACTAATTCTTCGTCTTTTTTGATGTATTTAAATGCTAATAAATGTAATATGGCTGCAATTGTTGGAAAAACAACCGGGTATTGAAGGAATATTTCTGCATTAAGATTGGAAGCTGTTGCGTAAATGGTATAAGCTATTACACCTTGTAAACCGAGAATAAGTATTGTATTGTAAATCGCCAGGCGTATTTGCACGATTCTTTTTTTATAAAAAAAGATGGTAGTCAGCGTAATTAACGAAGTAAGCATGGTAAAAATAAGCAAAGAATAGGAGTACTGAATCTGTTCGCCGGAAACATAGCCTTTAATAAATATTTCATAAAAGTTTGCTTCATCAATTTGTAACACGGTTAATGGTTGCCAGAAAAGCACTAATTGCAGACAAAGTGCTATTAACAGAAAGAGTGTCTGAATTCGCTGAATCATTTTTGTTAAAGTTTAGGTCAAAGGTAATGTATTTTCTCTAAATTTATGTACTTTGCAGATGTTTTATGAAAAGTTTTTTTCTGTCATATAAAAAAGTTTTAAACTCGCTGCTTATTTGGAGAATGAAGCATGTCAGCGATCAACAATATATCATTTTTCTGGCGGTATTAGTTGGTTTATTTTCAGGTTTAGTTGCTGTATTGATAAAAAACTCCGTTCACCTGGTGCAGTGGCTGCTTACGTTCTTTTTCATCCCGAATTACCAGAATATCTTGCTCTTGCTTTATCCGATGATTGGAATCGGAATGGTTTATTTGCTTGTTCGATATGTTATAAAACGTGAGCCAAAACCGGAGATACCGGATGTGCTTTATTCCATTCACAGAAATAAAGGCAAGCTTCCTCCTGCTAATACCTGGATAACCATGATTGCCAGTGCCATAACGGTCGGATTTGGGGGGTCTGCCGGATTGGAAGGACCGTCAGCAACTGCCGGTGCAAGTATGGGGTCGTCCATTGCCCAGATATTGCGCTTAAGCAAAAAACAAACGATTCTTATGATAAGCTGTGCCGGTGCTGCAGCTATTGCATCACTTTTTAAAGCGCCGATTACAGGCGTTGTTTTTGCTTTGGAAATTTTTATGCTCGATCTTACCATGTCTTCCATACTTCCGTTATTAATCTCTGCTACAATTGGTGCCATTTCTTCATATTTGTTTTTTGGAAACGATGTGCTCTACGATTTTCATCTGATTTCAAAACCGGAATGGGTTGAAATGCCTTTCTTTATTGTGCTTGGAATTTTAACAGGTGTTTTTTCCATCTACTTTATTAAAATAAAACATTTTTCTCATAAACTGTTTAAAAAATTTGATAAACATTGGATGAAATGGGTATTTGGCGGTCTTTCGCTGGGTGTCATGATGTTCTTTATGCCATCATTGTTTGGTGAGGGATATTCTACTGTTAATTCCTGTCTTCATGGTGATTATAGTTTTCTCTTTATTAACAGTCCGTTTTATGCTTACAAGGATAGTATTTATGCTGTTTTGATAATGTTTTTCGGACTTATTGTTTTAAAATCGTTCGCTACCTTTTTTACTTTTGAAACAGGTGGGGTAGGTGGTATTTTTGCTCCTATTC
>CAZDUU010000048.1:0-8273 GCA_964508675.1 uncultured Bacteroidales bacterium
CATATGAATAATGACGGTTAAAAGGATTTTTTTGCGTCTGGATATAATATTTATAGGTCCGTTCAACTGCTGAGAAACGTGCATTTGCATCGGGCTTCACAACATGAATACTTTTAGAAGCAATATCATTTGGCAAAAAACGATTTAACTTAAACAGAAAATCTTCTAATTCAATGCTTTCATTCCAGTTAAAATGCAAAAAAAACTGTAGTGCATGTACCCCTGTGTCTGTTCGCCCACAACCAACAACATCAACAGACTTCTTAAGCTTTAAAGATAGTTTTTCTTCAATAAGCTGTTGAACGCTCAATCCGTTTTTTTGCTTTTGCCAGCCATGGTAGGCTGTGCCATCGAATGATATTTCTAAAAAATAACGGGACATTTTACATACAAAGTAAATGAAAATATCTAAAAAAAAGAGCAACCCGTTCGAGTTGCTCTTTAGTATTTAATTGCAACGAGTTACTTTTTTTCGGGCTTTAGATAAACCTTTACATAATTGGACATGCTGAAGTATTTATTTGCCAGTTCTTTGATATCATTTGCATTCACAGCATTTACCATTTCATTAAATTTATCGAGCGAGGTTTTGGGATCGTCATAATAATAAAGGTTTTCTATCTTACGGATCCACCAGTTATTTTTCTTAACATCTGTTTCACGTTCACGGATAAGTTGTTCTTTTACCTTATTAAGATTTTCTTCACTTGGTCCTTTCTTCATAAGGATTTCCATTTGTTTCAAAACAACTTTTGAGAGTTTATCCTGTTTGTTTGGATCGCAACCAAAAATAATGGTTACAGATTCTTCCTGTTTGGGGTATTTATCATAATCAATACGAGCCTGAATTCCATATGTACCACCTTCTTTTTCACGAACATTTTCACGAAGCATAATGTCTAAAATCTTCATCAGTTGGTTCGTTTTGATATTGTTTTCGGGACTCCACTGATATGCAGAATTCCAGGCCATACCTACAAAACCTTTTTCATCTTTACCTTTGTAAACAGTTTCATTTACTATTCCTGTAGGGAATTTAGGAGCTACATCCTTCCATGTTTCCGTTGTTTTCATTGAAGGCAATCCGCCTACATATTTCTGAATTAAAGGCAGTGCTTCTTTTTCATTAATATTACCAACAAAGAAAAATTTAAACCCGTTAGCATTATCAAAACATTCTTTAAAGAATTGAACTGATTTATCAAGAGTTACAGATTGAAGTTGTTCTTCCGTTGGGATTAAAATTGTACGTGGGTCATTTTGAGTTACTATTTTAGTAAATTTATCAAAGAAAGCATATTGAGGATTGCTTGAGATAAACATAAACTGGCTCTTTAGTTTTGAGATGAAAGCTTTAAAGGCTTCATCATCTTTACGAATATCGGTAAAATACATATAAAGCAACTGAAGCATTGTTTCCAGATCAGCTGGAGCAACTTTTCCAGAGAAGCCTTGTTTCAAATCCTGAATATAAGGAGTAATTTCAACATCTTTTCCTGCCAACTTCTTTTTCAGGTCTGATTTGCTGAATTGTCCCAGACCACATTCTTCAATGATGCTTGATGCATACATTGCATTAAGAACATCTTCTGTCTTGGAAAGAGAAGTACCACCTAATGTGTAACCAGAAAACTGAATTTCGTTGTTTTTGAAATCGGTTTGCTTTAGTATTGCATGGGTACCATTTTCAAATGTAAACTCAACATACCCTAAATCCTTGTTTTCAACTCTGCTAACTAATTTTGAACCTTCAGGGAGTTTTGCAATGAGTGGTGCATCATTTTGTTTATCTTCATAAGGAGTCAATTTTGCTAATTTTACATTGTCAATAATCTTTAACACATCTTCTTTTGAAGGAACTTTTATTCCGTCTTTTTTAGGAGCAGTAATCATCATAACTAAATTATCGTCGGTAATCCATTCTTTTGCCAATGCATTAACTTCGTCTAACTTAATTTCAGGTAAATATTTTTTTGCAAATTCAAATTCTTTCTGTGCACCAGGAATAGGACTCTTTGCAAGGAAATTATAAACATATTCCATTGCTAAATTACCGGATTCCATTTTATCAAATTCTTTTGCGTTTTTTTCGTAGCGTTTTAAGATTTCCGTTTTCTGGCGTTCAAATTCAGTAGGTGTAAATCCAAATTGTTTTACTCTTTGATTCTCGGTCATCACGGTTTCTAAAGATTTGTCAACCTGATTTTCTTTTGATACAGCATATCCAAGATAGGCATCTTTTGTACGTGCAAGGAATTCACCATATTGTGTTCCGGCATAAATAAAAGGACAATCGGGTTTCTGGCCAATTTCTTCCAGACGACTGTTTATAATACTGGTAAATAAATCCTGCATCAGCAACATTTTGAAGTCTTCAATTGTTTCAATATATTTTTTGGGATGTTTGTAGAAGAACATAACTGTATTATTTGTTGCTTCTTCGTCAGTTTCGATACTGATCAGAGGTTCCTTATTGGGTTGTAAATCGAAAACTTTTCTTTCGGGAGCATTGGCCGGATTTTGAATGCCTGAAAAATGTTCCTTAATTTTCTTTTCCATCTGGTCAACATCAATATCACCTACGATAACAACTGCTTGCAAATTGGGGCGATACCAATCTTTATAGAACTGACGCAATGTTTCGTGTTTAAAAGTTTTTAAAACTTCAGGTTTTCCAATTGGAATACGGTCAGCATATTTTGAGTCTTTAAAGATAACAGGGAATGATTTCTTACGCATTCTGTCATCAGCACCTAAGCCTAAGCGCCATTCTTCGAGAATTACACCACGTTCTTTATCAATTTCTTTTCCATCTAAAGTAACCTGATGAGCCCAGTCTTCCAGAATCTGAAAACCTTTTTCAATCAAATCAGCCTGGTCTGTTGGAACTTTAAGCATATATACAGTTTCGTCGAAACTGGTGTATGCATTTAAATCGGCACCGAAGCGAATACCCATACGTTCAATCGTGTTCACCAATTCTGCATGAGGAAAATTCTTGGTTCCATTGAAACACATGTGTTCACAAAAGTGAGCTAAACCTTGTTGATCATCGTTTTCAAGAATTGAACCAGCATTCACTGCTAAACGCATTTCAACACGCTTTTCGGGTTTTGCATTTTTACGGATGTAATAAATCATGCCATTGTCGAGTTTCCCCATCCGAATATTCGGGTCAACCGGCATTTTTTCCTGAGCCGAAACAGGCTTCATAAAAGCAAAAAGTGGAATTAAAATCCACAAAACTTTAGATAAACGAATCATAAATCTATTTTTTAGTTAATAATAAATGGGACGTAATAAGTGGTCTAAAGTTACAAGAAAAATTGACTTTATACGATTAATTTTATCATGAATCAGATAATATATTTAAAAGATTGATTTTTGATATTTTACACATATTGCGTCCCCTCTAAAAAGAGGGGTCGGGGGTGTGTAAAAAAAATCAGGGCAACACACCCCTTTCTCCCCTCTTATAGAGGGGACGTTTATTGTTGAAATTTCTTAACAAAATATTTTTGGTTGTATATTATATAGTTTATCTTTGAACATATTTAAGAACCAAATATTAAATGGCATTCATTATTATTCTAACTGGAATATGGTTTTATCCTATAATAGGTTTTTTATTGGTTTGGTTGACTCGGAAAAGATTGAAACTAAGAAAAAAGATTTTTTATTTTTTAATTATTTCATCTGTTTTAGCAATTTTAGGAATTATAACTAATATTTCAACTACTTCCACTTTTGTCGATTGGCTTTTTGTTTCTTTTATTTATTTGACAATTTCCTTTGTCTTATGGTGGTCACAATTTATTAAGAACAATTTAATTAAAATATTAGGAATAATAGCTATCTCATTAACTTTTTCTATTGGCTACATTTTAGGCTCAGTAGGAATTATAGGCCTTGGTTTCGCTATAAGTGGAACTGAATCTATTAATTCCAAATGGATTGGAAACAGCCTCATATACAAAGAAATTCCACTTGGAAATGCTATTTCAGATTACAGGGGGAAAAGAGTAGAAATATATAAAACATCCTTTTTATTCCCGGTTATAGAATGGCCTATTTTAAAAAAAGAGTATTTCAATATAATCACATATAAGAATAAGCTTAATGTAAATTATGTTCCAGAGGAAAATAAAATTATTTTATCAGCAACAGACAAATTGTGGTCAGGTGAAATTAAAAAATGGTCAGATACTTTAGCATTAACAAAGTAAAAAACTTTTATTCATCACCTAATATAACTTTATCTAATATTTCCCCTCTAAAAAGAGGGGTCGGGGGTGTGTAAAATAGATTATCTATAAAAAAGACAACTGCTATTGGTAAAAATAACAGTTGTCTTAGGTAACATATTTTTTAGCAAATTAACTATAATATCTTTTCCAATAAATAAACTACAACATTAGAAATTCAAGTAGTAATTTTAATAATTTAATTAATTCATAATTTTTTTGTTTTTTTCCAAGTTTAGTTGATAAAAATAATATAATCAAATTTTTAACATTTTGATATAAATTTATTATCAATAGTAAATATTTTATAACACATTTATAGCTTTATACTATTAAAGCTTTCTCAGTATAGCTATTAAAATATTAAGAATTAATATAATTAATTCTTTGTTTTTTTCTAAAAAATTTTTAATCATAAAATATTTTTTTAATTAATTAATAATATAAAAATTGAGTTGAAAAGATATACTTCAAAACTCTTATCTTAATTTATAGCAAAACTCCTTTATATCTTAGGGATCTGGGTATTAAGCAGTAAAACATACCCTGTAAACAGTATTTCCTACAAAAGTATAATTAATTATTCAATAAAACAATTTTTTCAAAAAAAGTCAGGGGTGTGTATAAACTCCCAGCGACACACCTCTAAATCCCCTCTTATAGAGGGAACGTTTTTATTTCTGCAATCTTTTGCTCAATAACCCGGAGAACATTATCAATATCGTTCATTACTTCCTCATCAAAAAATCTTAATACACTTATTCCCAATTCGTTCATACGTTTTTCTTTTACAATATCTTTATTGTAAACCTCATCTAATTGATGAGAAAAACCATCAAGTTCAATGGCTAACCTCAATTCATAACAAAGAAATCTACAATATAATTATCAATCGGTTTTTGGCGTGTAAAATCACAACCACACATATTTTTCCCTTTTAAATATTGCTAAAGACTGATTTCAGATTTTGTAGAATTATTCCGCAGCTTACGAGCCAGTAATTTCAATTTGGGATTATAATAAATGTACTTACTATTTAGCATTAGAAATCAGCAAAATTCAAATTACTATTTCCTCTTTTCTTTCCAAATCTCCCTGATTTTAGCATACTTGGCAAAAGCGGCAAAGGCAGATATAACGGCAACTATAAATCCATAATAGCCATCCATAAAACCGCCTTTAAAGATGTAATCTCTTTTGAATTTCCAGATGGATTTAAATACCATTCCGAAAAAAGTCACTTTCCGGCCTCGTTCTACATCTGCTTTTGCTGCTATTTCAGTAAATTTATTGACTTGCTCGATATGCTGATAAATGGAATGATAGGAATAATGCAGTAAATCGCCTTTTAACTCAGAAATTTCACATCCTTCCTGCATGTCAAAACGATCGTGTGGATTAATACCTGCCCACTGGCCTTTCGGAGCATGCCAAAGGCGAAGTTTCTTATCGGGATACCATCCGCCATGCTTAATCCATTTGCCGCAATAGTTGGTTACCCGGTTTATGTAATATCCATCAAACTGCCAGTTATCCTTCGCTTCGGCAACAGACTTCTGTAACTCTTCCGATAAAACCTCATCAGCATCAAGCGACAGCACATAAGGGCTTGAAGCCTGGGTTATAGCATAATTTTTTTGCTGAATATGCCCTTCAAAAGCATGTTCAACGAATTTAACATCATAAGAAAGGCAGATTTCCCTGGTTTTATCTTTCGAAAAAGAATCAACCACCACTATTTCGTCGGCAACAGATTTTGCCGCTTCCAGGCAACGGGCAATATTTTTTTCCTCGTTAAAGGTAATAATGACAACCGAAAGCTTTATTTTCTCAGTCATGATAATATACTCGTTTTACTCTTCGTGAAATTCCGGTAAAAATCTCATAAGGAATGGTTCCCAGAATCCGTGAAATATTTTCAATATCTTCAATGGTTTCAAAAATAACAACTTCGTCACCCTCATTAATATCCAGACCGGTAATGTCCACCATGCACATATCCATACATATAGTACCAATAACAGGTACCATATTCCCTTTTATTTTTACTTTTAAAACTCCGTTTCCCAGTTTCCTGTCAATTCCATCAGCATAACCAATCGGAATTACAGCCATTTTACCACCATGTTCAAATTTACCTTTCCGGTTGTATCCAACTGTTGCACCATCTTCTAACTCTCTTATCTGTGAGACGATTGTTCTGAGCGATAAAACCGGCATCAGCTTTTTTCTTAATAGACCGGAGTTGCTGATACCATACAATCCAATTCCCAGTCGAACCATATCAAATGAATATTCTGAAAAGCGCTCTATTCCTGCTGAATTGAGAATATGGACCAATATTTTATCTTTAGATATAGTCTGGAGTTGGCGAGCTGCTTCGTTTAATTTTGAAATCTGATTCTTTGTAAACTCATCCTCAGCATTGTCTTCAGCCGCAGCTAAATGGCTAAAAACCGACTTAATCTTTAACCAGGGTAATTGCTGCAGCCTTTCGATAAGTTTCTCTAATTCTTTATTGGTAAAACCCAGACGATGCATGCCTGTGTCAATCTTGAGGTGGAAAGGATATTCTGAATAACCTAACCTGCTAACTGCTTTGGAAAAGAGTTCCAAGGTTTTAAAGCTGTATATCACCGGTTCGAGGCGATATTCTATGATATTATCAAAGGTGTAAGTTTCGGGGTTCATGACCATGATGGGAACATGGATTCCGTTTTGACGCAATTCAACGCCTTCGTCGGTATAAGCAACTGCCAGGTAATCTACATGATAGTGCTGCAAAAGTTTTGCAACTTCAAACAATCCACTGCCATATGAAAATGCTTTTACCATAGCCATCACTTTCACTCCGTCAGGAATAAGCGATTTATAAAGCTGGTAATTATGCAACAGCGCATTCAGGTCAATTTTCAATATGGTTTCATGAGCCTGTAATTGCATTTTGTGGCTTATACGTTCAAATGTAAAAGTTCTGGAACCCTTTAAAAGAATAGTAGAATCAGCAAAAGGAAGTTTATAAATATTTTCGAGCAAATCACCGGCTGTTTCAAAATAAAATGAAGTGGCAGGAAAAAGATGTTTGTATTTAATCATCTCTTTGCCCACCCCGACAAAAACATCAATATCTGCATCTTTTATCCACTTGGCAACGGTAGTATAAATTTCTTCTTCTAAAAATCCCGTGTGTGGAATATCTGATAATACAATTCCTTTGCGTTTATGGTTATTCTGCTGCTTTAAAAATTCAAGTGCAACAGAAATGGAGGTTAAATCGCTGTTATAGAAATCATTGATTAATGTGCAATTATTTCCTGCTTCTACTAATTCAAGACGCATCTCAATGGGTCTGAGCACGTTTAGCGATTCCATCAGTTCTTCCATTGAAACTCCCAGGCAATATGCGGTAAGTAAAGAAGTCAGAACGTTTTCGATAAAAGCCTGATGGGTAAAAGGAAGTGAAACAATATAATTTTTTCCGTCGATGCTGAATTCAATTTTTGCTCTTTGCCCAAAAACTTCAGACTTTATTACCCTTAGAAAATCAGCATCATTAGTTCCCCATGACTTAAGCTGTTTATTGCTGTATTTTTGCTTTATCAGAGAATCAAGCAGCGAATAGTGCGAAGGGTAAATTATTAAATCAGCATCTTTAAAAAGTATAAGTTTCTCATTGATTTTCTCCTCAATATTTGCAAACCCTTCCTGGTGAGCATTTCCGATATTAGTAAAAACACCGACTGATGGCTTAATAATTTGTTCAAGCTTTTGCATCTCACCTTTCAGCGATATTCCAGCTTCAAACAGAGCCAAATTATTGTTTTCTGACATTTGCAAAACCGAAACAGGAACTCCCAGCTGACTATTGTAGCTTTTCGGGCTACGAACAATTTTAAATTTCTTATTTATGAGGTCAAATATCCATTCCTTTACGATACTTTTACCGTAACTTCCGGTGATTCCAACAACAGGATAATGAAAAATGCTTCGATGTTTGGCCGCTAAAATCTGTAAAGCCCTGAGTGATGA
>CAZDUU010000049.1:0-8208 GCA_964508675.1 uncultured Bacteroidales bacterium
AATAACCCTTTATTTTAAATTCTACTATTGGTCTTCTAATAAGATATATTTAACGTTCATTGTGTAAACACCTGGTTCTGCATAAGTGCTAGGACCATTTACAGAAACGATGTCTTCAGCTGTACCATCGTTTAAACCTGCATTCGGGAAAATTGCTGGTAAACTGGGTAAAATACGATAGTCAATGGTAAAATAATAATCACTGAAAGTACCAGCTGGAGCAATTGATGTTAAATAGCTACCACCAGGAGCACCATCTTGTCCGGCAACTGTTCCATTGTGACCTTGAATATATTTCTGGTCAGCACCAGGAATAGTATAAGGAGTAGCACTATAGTAAAGACTGTTTACACCTACTGCTAAAGTCTGAGCAGGACCAAAAGCTGTACTATAATCAGTTTGAGCACCGGTTGCGTTCAAATCATATTGATTAGGTTCATATTGATGTAACTCAAGTGCACTTAATGGAATATTTGCAATTGAATTAGCACCACCACCAGTACTATAGCTTACCTGTTGATCCCAATATTGACCACCTTGTGAAGTACCAACAGCATAAAGATCCCAACTTACAGAAGAAGAAACCTTTAAAATAGTAGCAGAGTATTTAATAATACCACCATAGTAATCTTTGATTTCATCAAAGGTGAAATCAATCTGATCGGGGGTTGTCATATGAAGTTGCAATACGGGTTGCAAATCCATAGTTACTGTAACATTCTTTTCATCAATAAGCTGGCCGAATGTTAGACCAGAAAGTAGGAACATGCCTACAAATAAACCAAAAACTTTTTTCATAGAATAAAAATTTAGTTAGACATAAAGTTGATTAAATTGATCTTTTTTATTTTAAATAACGCGACAAAACTAAGCGTTGTCACTTCGCTTACCGATATATCATGCTTCATAACATATCGATTATTATACAATTGTTCTCTATTTGATTTTGTTTTTAACATGAGTTTAGGGTTAAACTATGCTTTTATACTTTTTAACATTCCAAAAAGTTACAAATATTTTTATTTTATCTCGAAATCGGCCTGTGCTGCAATCATTTCTTCTTCATTGCCAAAATCAACTACTCCCACTGCAGAATACTTACCAGGCAACAAATCTACTGGAATATCAATTTTAAAATCACGAATAAACTGAGGTAATATTGTAAAATTCTTAACGTTTAATTTTTTTTGCTCTCCGGTATTCAAATTGGTCAATGATACATAAGAGCTGCAATAACTAATTCCATCACCCACATTTTTTACTTTTAAATCGAAAAAGCGCTTTCCTTCTTTTTCATCAAACGCAAACTTTTCAATATTAATTTTGTTTATTTTTACATTTGGCGGATTCTGGAAAATATATACCCCAAATCCAATGGAAGGGACAACTCCCATAGACAGACGATTTGGATGAGGTTCCAAATCTAATGGTGCTCTCTCTGTAACCTGATCCACAGTTACGATAGTCCATAATGCAACATAAGCATAATCACTATCGGGAATTGCTATATTTACTTTAACTTTTACCTCTTCCCCTGGCTTTAGCTCAAAATAAGAAGGAGAAACACTGGCATATTTTGACAGACAATATTTACAATCATTTTGTTTTGGGGTAACAGGTTTTCCAAGATTATTCATCTCAAAATCGTTAAAACCAACATTAAATTTGGTTGCTTTTCTGGTATCATTTTTAACTTTAATCTCTTTTATTACAGATGTACCTGGCTTAATATTCAAGTGCATACTTGAAGGAGAGACAGAAACTCCCATATCCTTAAAAGCAGAATCTGGAATTACCGGACGTTTAGGATGTAGACTATCATTTTGTGCGGAAAGACTATAGCTAAGACTAATTAAACTAACCCACCAAATAAATACTTTCATTGTTTTCATAGTCGATTTTTTTGGCTTTATTACGTAAAATACATTTTACAGTTACAAAGCTATAAAAAATTTTATCTAAAAAAACAAATTTAGTCAAGAAAAAGTGACTGCTTAATTATAGCTTATAAAATTATTCTTTAATTTCTTCCTTCATATTCAAATTGTACCAGTCAATTTTCCTTGAAAAATACATGATTATCGCAAGTATCATGAACACGCCTAAACTTCCTATCAGAAGAGCAAAGTCCTGAAGCTGAATTATTACAAATATAAAGGTATAGAGTAGAGTTATGATGCCACTCACCAAACCCGACAATCTGAATGATTTTAATATTGCTTTCACATAGCCAAATATCAATAAAATAGTTGCCAATGCAGAAACAATAAAGGCATAATTAAAAGATAAATACTCAGAAATTGACAACAATAATGTATAGAAAACAATTAATGCAATGCCGACTAAAATATATTGAACCGGGTGAATAAATACTTTCTTCAATATTTCAACAAAAAAGAATGTAATAAAGGTAAAAATAATGAATAAAATGGCATATTTTGTTGCTCTGGTTGATTTTTGATAATTATCAACCGGTAAAATCAAATCTATTCCAAATGCTGATTCGTTTACAGAATAGCTATTCCCTACCCAGTTTTGAGGAAAATTACGATTTAAGTGCAAAATATTCCAGTTTGCCGAGAAACCGGAGTCTGAAACAGTTCGGGAATCAGGGAGGAACGAACCATTAAATGAGGGGTTTTTCCATTTTGAGTCAATTGTTAAATCCGTAACTTCTCCTACAGGAATAAAATATAACTTCTGGCTCCCTTTTAAATCCAAATCGAACGAAAAACTGTATTTGAGCGAATCAGAATTTTCAATTTTTACAGGTGTATTTATGCCGCTTCCGATAATATCAGTTGTAACGGTTCCCGGATTAAACGTACAATCATTCTCATTCCATTTCATATCAATCTGCTTTTCGATCCCTCTCAGATCGCTAATTCCAATTGATAAAAATGCTTTGTCAAACAAAATATTATTCCTTGGAATATCCGGATTGGAAAAGTTTATTTTATCAAAAGTACCACCAATATGAAGTTTTGAATTATAAACCACGATGTCATATATTCCTCTGTTTCGTTTTTCTGGAGAAATCTCCCCTTTTATTTTTAAATCAGAAGGAAGAAAATGCATGTAATCTTTTACCATAACTACTTTATAAGTTGAATCCCTTGAGGAATACTGTCGAACATATTTATAATAAGGGATGGATAAATACGGGCCGGATATTGTTTGTTCTTCAGCCCATTTTGAACTCACTTCACGTATGGCTTCATATTGGGTCTGCTCTCTTTCTCTTATTAAGTTTTGAATCATTATTGTGGGTATCAACAACAATAATGAAATAATAAGTATAATACTTATTTTAATAAAGATGTTTGTTTTCAATGTGCTCATAAATTTGGTTTTTATTGGTAAAAGTATAACGTCAAATTTAAGTAAAACTTTTAAAAAACTTTATTTTCTTTAAAATAAGTTAAAGAAAATGAGATACTTACTTAACCCTAATCAACATTCCCTGTGCATGAGCATTAAATTCGGGAGCATACATACACTGTAATGTAGAAATACCTGTTGAGAATTTGCCTTTTTGAGAAACTCTCAGGCTGTATTCCAACACATATTTACCACGTGGCATGTAATCGAAGAAGAAGTTATAAGAGGCATCTTTGGTTTCTCCATAATAGCCTAATCCATCTTTGTAGAAATATCCTGACAATACCTGCATAGGTTCAAATGAAGAGGGTCGCATATCTTTTAAATGTACATATTCTAAATTACGGTCACACTCCAGAACTAATCGTACAATCACTACATCGCCTATTTTTAATGTATTTCCATCAAAAATTGGTTCCAAAACTTTTCCCGACGAAGTTATTTTTTCAATAAAATATTCGCGTTTCAATGACATATATTTGCTTTCGTAGCCTGAAATCTTGTCGAGGTTTTCGAAATATTGCCAATGTATGGCTCCCCACGAGATATCATTTCCTTTATTATTCACATCTATCACGGCATAACTATCATTGATCTTATCCTGAGCAATTTTTTCTTTTATATGTCCCGTAGCTGTTTCAACATCTGTTTTTGATATATCAATGGGTTCATTTCCCCATTTAATTTCTGCATCAAAAGTGGTTGTCATTTCGGTTGTCCCGGTAAACATTAGAGCATGGATTGCATCAGCTGTAGCTGTTGTCGTTTTCCAGTTCTGGGTTTGCTTTTGAAGCAGTAACCATAATTTCAATTCATTAACAACTTTTGTATCCTTTGAAATTTCATCGAAAGCTTCAATTAATAATGAGTGAGCTTCAATGGGCGATTCATACCAGGAAAAACCACGGCTTATCGTTTTCCAATACATCCCCTGTTCTTCACTTTCAACTGTTCTTTCCTGCAACGATTTAATAATGGTTTTTGCTGTTTCAGCATCTACGCTTCTGAATAATGTCAAGGCTACCATTCCCTGCATATATTCTGACATGTTAATCCAATATTTTTTAGCCTGACCATAGTAGTATTTATAAGCTTCGGTTTGTAAAAATTCTTTGTGCTTGTTCAGATAAAAACTACGGGCATATAAATAATGTACCTGAAAATAACTGATATGATATTTCTCCATATCTTCTTTACTTGTATATCGTTTAAGATCACGATAATCTTTTTCTATCTGGCGGTCTAAATAATCAACAGCGCTGTTCATGGCACTTTCAAGTTGCGATTCTACATTATAGGACTTGTCCAAACGTCCGTTTGAGGCTACTATATACTGTGTAATGTAACGACTTTCGGGCATTCCGGGGAACCAACTCCACGAACCGTTTGGATATTGGTTCTTTAATAATTTTGCAGCAGCCTGCCTCATTTCCTTATTAATTCTGGATTTATCAAAATATAAAGCAATATCGTGACGCTGACTGGTTTCGTCCTGGCTTTCTTCTACCCATGGTGTCTCTGCTAAAACAGCTGATTTTAATTCTTCGTTTTTGCTTAATGGCGAATTTAAAGGATTATTTGCAGTATCTTTCAACCATTCGTTAAATACATTATTAAAATTGGGAATAGAGGAAACAATATATTGTGATAATTTGTTGGCATAATAACGATTGAATAACTGCTCATTACATTCGTAAGGGAATGAACGTAAATATGGAATAGCCATAACGGCATACCAAATCGGGTTAGCAGTATATTCTAATGTCAATGATTCGTTCGTTAAAGTTGAGCTTTGTGAAGCTTCCTTCATTCGCTTAAAATCAATTTGTTTTTGCTGCTTTCCGCGAACATAAAAGGGCAACGATTCAGTTACCAGCATTCTGTTTGGCAGTACCGGTAATACAACTTCTTCGCCATCGCTGAAATTTTGTCCCTGGGCAGATGAGGTCACTTTTGCCAATACAAGGTGTGAAGGAACCATAAAAGTAAATGATACAACCTCACTACGTTTTGATTTTATAGTAACTTCTTTTTCTTCACTTAAAACAACATTTTTATCATTGAATAATGCATTTTCAATGTGAATTTTAACTTTCACTTTTTGCTCCAGATCGCTTAAATTATCAACCTTGATATAGAGCAACAAGCTGTCGCCTTCTCTGAAGAAACGCGGAAGCTGTGGTGTGACCATCAATTCTTTTTGTGTAACGCATTCTTTCTGCATAAATCCGAATTTCAAATCCTTTGTACTGGCAAAAGACATGAATTTCCATGTTGTCAAAGCTTCGGGGGCATCAAATGAGAAAATCACATTGCCCTGCTCATCTGTCTTCAAATCGGGCATAAAGAAAGCTGTTTCATTCAGATTTTTTCTTATGGCAACTTCATTTCCGGAATTAGCTTGTTCACCTGCCATTGGAATATTTGCAATAGTTCGATCTTCTAAATTCTTATCTGCGGATAATTTTCCAGAAGCTGTTGTCTCAACCGGTGACTGGGCTAAAGCTGGCAATGCTTTTTCTTCTGCTACTTCTGCAAATGC
The DNA here is from genome assembly GCA_964508675.1 of uncultured Bacteroidales bacterium. Taxonomy (GTDB): domain Bacteria; phylum Bacteroidota; class Bacteroidia; order Bacteroidales; family GWA2-32-17; genus Ch61. The sequence goes on from CAZDUU010000049.1 coordinate 5,924, forward strand.
CATATCCCCTTCTGCATCTTTTTTGGTTGCACTATCCATCACAATGGCTCCGGCATACCTGCTTGCTCTTGATTTATAGCCGCCTCCATTTCTGTATCCGCTGTAATAAGAATAGTAAAAACCAAACCAATCGAGCTGGGGATACAAAATGGAAGGCAAATAAGTCCCGTAATTATATTTCTGGTAGCAACTTCCCGATAATGAAGAGAATTGATCGGCAGAAAAATATAGATTCTGATAATAATAAGGGAATGGTGAAAAATACCAATTTTGAGCGACAAAAGCATCCAGTGATTTATCGTACATAGAAGCCAGAACTTCCGAACTTACTTTTTCGCCTTTGGGTCCTGTTATTTTTAGTTTCCATGTTTCTTTTTGTCCCGGGTAAATTTTAGATCTGAATGTTTCGGTCGTTATTTTCAAATCTTTATTGTCATATGGAATGTAAATAGAAATAGTTTTTTGATATATACGACTATTCACAACCGTAAAGAAATTCATATAAATATTTCCCCTGTGTTTTTCTTCGATTGGAATTTCGATTGTTGTCTGCTGTTTATTTTTTAATTCAATCCAACGATATGACTCGGGAGAATCAAAATAAGAAGTGCTTACAAGTACGTTTGCATTTTCAAAAGCACTGCCTAAAATAACTTTTGCTGTTTCACCTGGTACATACTGATATTTTTGTACACTTACAAAAAGTGGATCAACATTCGGAACTTTATCATTCCCTTCTGAATATATGGTGAAATAAGCTTTATGATGAACATCTTTTCCTTTACTATCCTTTGCTATAAATTCCAGCATATATGCTCCCGGCTGCCATGTGTTTGCAGTGGATAATGCAATAGCAGTATCTGTTTTTGTATCAAAAATTCCGGAATATAAAGTCTGAAGTTCTTTGTATTGATATATTGAAATGGGATTATCATATTCATTTCCGTTGAATTTCTTTTCCCATTCTTCTTTGCTGTATAATTTTTTATCAGGTAACACCCAGAGCCTGTTTCTTAAAGCATATTCAGGATCCTGCAGTTTAACAACTTTAAATGTACCCTTTGCTTTAATTTTAACTCCGTTTGAGTTTTCTGTTGTAAATAAGACTTTATTAATCTCATTTTTCGTTGTCAATTCTTTTAATGAAACATTGAAAAACAGGCTGACAGCACCTGCTGAAACGGTACACGAGGAAGATTGGGTTTCGTTATTTATATCGGTAGCGTCTGCAAAAACCTGGTAATCATAAAAACTACCTTCATTGACCGGATATTTTGAATCAGGAATAGCCTTAAATTTCACAAAAACAAAACCGGTGTCATTTGTATTCAAAGTTCCGTAAGCAATTTCAGTAGAAGGTGATACAGGGCGATAATACCAGTACCAATAACCTCTCCAACGAGGAATCCGAACCACACGATATTTTACCGGAATATTTTGTAAGGCAACGCCGGCATAGCTTTTTACATTTACTTTAACCATTACAGAATCGCCCAGAACATATTCTGCATCGGTCGGTTCAACAGTAACCAAAAATTTAGGGCGTTTATATTCTTCGACCCTTATACTTACGCTCCCCTCACTTGTTTGCAAAGTAAACATTCCGTTTAAAAGTCCTTCGGGTATCTTAAATGAACCGCTAAAAGTTCCAAAATCATTTGTTGTTCTTTGAGCCTCGTCTGCAACCTGATAATTCACATCTCTTAATGATATATTTAAAGGATAATTCGTTGCTATTTCACGGTTTTTCCCTTTAGTTGTAATAACAATACCTTTATAATATACGGTCTGTCCGGGGCGATATATTGCTCTATCTGTAAATATTGTAACCTGATGACGTTCATAATCATCGTATCTGGAATAATAATACGAATAATAGCTTTGGTTTGACATTAAGCTTTCGTCCTCTGTTTTAACTTCAATGTAAATTGTTCCATCGTTTTTCTTTCTGAAAGGATCGTCTGCTGTTAATACCGTTGTCATTCCGTTTAAATCCGTTAAATAGGTAGTCCCCTTTACATATCTTTCTTTTGTCTGGCCATATACATATTTATATAATGTAACTTTAGCATTTGCAATTGGTTTTCCTGTTTCTCTGTGAGTTACAACAATTTTATAGGACCCATCATCCTGACGTCCAGAAATCATGGCAATATTGGTAGATGTAAGTTTTTGATAACATCTGATGGCATCTGCATTTTCAAAATTTCCATCAGATGAAACCATCACCAGATAGAATCCTTTTCCCAGGCCATCGAATATTTCTTCGACACTATGACTATTGT
>CAZDUU010000050.1:0-8151 GCA_964508675.1 uncultured Bacteroidales bacterium
GGACCCGGGGCTTGTTGGTTACCCTGCATGCACTTGCTGTAATACTCTTGGATTCTTTTGCTTATAAAAACATGGTTTCAAGCAGTGTTGGTCTGGACAAAGACGGCAATAACATTTCGAAACGCCTCGGCAATGCAGTAAATCCTTTTGAGGTAATGGATAAATACGGAGCCGATGTTTTACGCTGGTATATGATGACCAATTCTCAGCCCTGGGATAATTTAAAATTTGATATGGAAGGGCTGGACGAAGTAAAGCGTAAATTTTTCGGTACATTATACAACACCTACTCATTCTTTGCACTTTACGCCAACATTGATAATTTTAACGAAAACGAAGCTCAGGTTCCAATGGAAAGAAGACCTGAAATCGATCGTTGGATTATTTCATTGCTGAATTCGCTCATCAAAAACGTAAAAGAAAGTTACGAAGAATACGAACCGACAAAAGCAGGCCGATTGATTCAGGAATTTGTAATGGATCATTTAAGCAACTGGTACGTTCGTTTAAATCGTAAACGTTTCTGGGGTGGAACGATGGACGAAGACAAACTGGCTGCTTATCAGACACTTTATGAATGCCTGGCTCAGATTTCAAAACTGATGGCACCCATTGCACCATTTTATTCCGAAAGATTGTTCAATGACCTAAAACGAAACGAAATGGAGAAAGTAGAATCAGTTCATCATTCACTTTTCCCGAAATACAATACCGCTTTAGTTGATAATTCTCTGGAAGAAAGAATGCAGATGGCTCAGGATATAACTTCGCTTATTTTATCGTTGAGAAGAAAAGTGAACATTAAGGTACGTCAGCCATTGAGCAAAATGATGATTCCGGTTTTGGACAAAAACTTTGTCGAACAAATCGAGAAAGTTAAGGACATTATATTAACCGAAGTTAATGTTAAAGAACTGGAGTTTATTGACGCAAATTCAGGAATTATTGTAAAGAAAATAAAACCCAATTTCAAAGTTTTAGGCTCAAAAATGGGTAAGCATATGAAAGCCCTGGCAAACATTTTAAATAATTTTAGCCAGCAGGATATTCATAAACTTGAAATAGAAAAGAAATTTGACTTTACTAACGAAGGCGAAACATTTGAGATTACATTAGATGAAGTGGAATTATTGACTCAGGATATGCCGGGCTGGTTGGTAGCATCAAAAGGAAGTCTGACAGTTGCATTGGATATTACTGTGACCGATGAGCTAAAGCATGAAGGTGTTGCACGCGAATTGGTGAACAGAATTCAAAATATTCGAAAAGAAAGCGGTTTCCAGGTTACAGATAAAATATTGGTTCAGTTACAAAAAGATGATTTGGTAGAAAAAGCAGTAGAACAACATAAAAGTTATATATCATCTCAAACATTGGCTACGGATATAAAAATTATTGAAAATTTGGAACAAAATAATTCCCAACTCGTAGAAATTGATAATAATTTGGAAATTTTGATACAGGTATTAAAAGTATAACCCCTAAAAATCACTATACCATGGCAGAGAAAACAAGATATTCGGACGAGGAACTTCAGGAGTTTAAAGATCTTATTTTAGAAAAGCTCGAAAAAGCAAAAAGAGATTACGATTTATTAAAGCAGGCTTTAAATAATACAGATGGTAATGATACAACCGATACTTCACCAACTTTTAAAGCTTTGGAAGAAGGAGCTTCGGTTCTTTCTAAAGAAGAAGTAGGACGTTTGGCGCAGCGTCAGTTAAAGTTCATCCAGCATTTGGAAGCAGCTTTGATTCGTATTGAAAATAAAACTTATGGAATTTGCCGCGAAACAGGAAAGCTTATTCCCAAAGAAAGACTTCGTGCTGTTCCTCATGCTACTTTGAGTATTGAGGCTAAAAATGGCCAGACAAAGTAGCTAAAAAAAATTAAAAAAAAAGGGGGTGCGATTGCACCCCCTTTTTGCTTGTTAAAAGGAACTGTTAGAAGCAGAAAGAAAGACCGGCAGCCCATGGGTATAGGCTAGGACCCTTATCTTTCTTAAATAATTCGGAAAGTTGATATTCAAAATAAAACCCTATTTTATTGTACCCGATTCTTACCTGACCGGAATATGCAAACGGATTCAAATAATAACTGTGATATTCTTTATTGTTTTGACGATCACCATTAACATATAATACTTGTTTAATATGTGCGCCTGTCCTTAATGAACCAATAACTCCAGCACTTAAGTAAATTTTATCTTTGTGATCATTTACAGGGATATGAAATTCGAGCATTAAAGGAACTCTTAGAGTGCTGACAAGAAGTTTGTTTTTCTTGTATTTATTGTCGCTGTCAATGGTATATCCTAATACAGTTGAGTCAATATTTAAATGAATGTTTTTTTCAAACTGATAATTATTAAATCCAAACCCAAGCCCCGAAACTATCCCGATGTAATTCTTATAGAGGCCGATATTCCATTCCAGTAAATTGATGTTGAAATTAATGGATTTTGCTTGTTTAAGCTCCAAATAATCAATGTTTCCGGGGAGAGAGAATGAATTATCGCTGGTGAGATAACCATTTAATCCAAGTTCAATCCCGCTCCAACGTCCATTAAATTTTTTCTTCTTGATTTGTTTTTTATCGTCCAGGCTGTCGTTTATAATTACCGTTTTTGATGACGTATCGGATTTGTCAGTAATAATTAAAATTTTACTTTTGCCGAAGTCCAGGGTAGCGGTATCCTTTTGTGCAAATATTGCAGAGCTGAATGCTACCAGTGCCGAAATTAATAATACCTTTTTCATATAGGTTTGTTTTAAAATTGTTTACATGAATATGACGGGTGAGCCGGTAAATAGTTACACTATTTTTTCGTAAATGAACGCGAAAAGCTGAAATTTCCTAAAGTTATTTCTTGTTTAACTCTTTGATCTCCTTCGTATTTCTGCTCTTTTACAACTACATTGGTACCTGTGTACTCGCGAATATATTTTGAACCGTTTTCCAGCGTGTTCCACCAACTACCTTTGTGATTTGGCATATATGCCTGATTTTCGGTATTTGCATCCTGAATCATTTCATGAAAATAATTAAACTTATTTTGAGCAAACAGTTTTTCCAATACCTCATTGGCTACGCTGTCATTTCCTACAGAAGTGTTTTTTTGTGCATATTGATAGTGTTCCGGAGTGTTGATTACGTTTTGAGGATTAATGCTACTGTCTTTTACTTGTTTATTTTCCTCTGCGTAATTATTTTCAATAACGGGCTCTACATTTTGAATTACCTGATTTTGCTTTTTGTATTTTACCGGAAAATGTTTCTGAAACTTAATAGTCTTATTTTGTTTTTGAATATTTCTGTTATTTACAGGATTCAGATGATTGATAGCTGCTATCTGATTGCTAATAAGTTTGTCTTCCTTTGATAAATAAAGTGACACAAAAATTATTACTATAACAGAAGCAGCAGCTGACATTGCCCAACGTAAAGAGAATATTTTGGTCGATGCAGATTTCTTCAGATTTTCTTTCTTACTATATATTAATGTATGATCGGGTTCTAATTTTGTTTTTTTGTAAAGTTCAAAAGTGGCTTTTTCATTTTGATCTTTATTTACTTCGAAAAATAATTCTTTGATTTCTGTATTATTTAATTGTCCTTCGATGTATTCAATACATCTTTCTTCAAATGCTGAATAACTTTTTTTAAGTGATTCTTTATATGTATATTCAATATCATTTTCAGATTTTAATACGCTCTCTTGATAATCATTGAAAATTTTTTGTTTTTCCTGATTCTCTGAAATTTGATTGAGCAGTTCAAGTTTTTCGTCCGCGTTCAAATCATTTTCTATAAATTGGATGCAAAGCAATTCAAACGAATCAATATCACTCTCAACAGGCTTTTTCAATAAATCTTTTTTGTCAAAGTGAATGGTGGTATCTGGAGTGAGTTTAATACTTAAGTAAGAACCAAATTGTTTTTTTAAATCGGGGTTTTCGTCCAAAAAAAGAAATAGTTCTTTGATTTCCTCCTGAGATAAGTTACCTTCGAAGTATTCAAAAAAAATAAGTTCAATATTCTGGCGGTTGATGTTCATTTTATATGAGTACTGAAATATTGCCAATATAATCTTTTAAAAAAGCTCTAGCTCTGAAAATATATACTTTTACCTGGGGTTCGGTCAATCCTGTAATATCTCCGATTTCTTTGTATGAATAACCTTCATAATCTCTAAGTAAAAGAACAGCTTTTTGATCGGCAGGTAGTTTTTCTATGGCTTGATGTAGAATTTCCTGCAAATCGGGGTTAGGGCTTGTGTAAGTGTTTAGTTTTTCGTGACTGGCTTCAAACGGGCTGAGTCTTTTTTCTTTTCTGACCATATCAATCAAACCATGATATGCCGTGGTGAAGAGATAAGATTTTGCTTTTGAAGCTTCAATTTTATCTGCATTTTTCCAAAGTTTTTCAAAGCTGTCCTGTACAATATCTTCTGCTTTTTCTTTATTCTTAATATTTTTAAGAATAAATCGAAAAAGCGCATCGGCTTGAATATCAACAACTTTATTGTAGTCTTCGGTCGTCATTCAGATAATTATAAAGGTAAGACGGGCAAGTTATAAAAAAGTTACACTATGATATAAAAAAAGGCTGTCTTTTTTTGACAGCCTTTTCTAAAATAATTTTTTATGATTAGCTCATATGTTTCAAATTGATACCGTAAAGGATAATCATAATTACAGGGAAAATGAATCCTAAAGTAGCCATGAAACCGCCTAATCCAAAACCTACTAAAATTAAAGTAGCAACTGGAGCAGCTAATTCACCGATTACATAAACGAAGAAACCTTTTTTCTGAAGTTTCCACATCCATATAACGCCAAGTAAACAAATTAAAGCAGCAACAATGCTGATAATACCAAGCACTGTAGCGTTTTGAGCTAATTTGTTAGCAGCGTCAACAGCTTCATTAAGTCCAGACATTGCCTGATCCATTCCTTCTACGTTTTCCATTCCCTGTGTTGCATCGCCTAAGCCTTCAGCATAAGATTGACCAGCACTGGTTACAGCAGATGTTACAGCACCCATTCCCATAGTCATAATTCCGGAAATGATTTGCCAACCTACTCCGATGAAGCTTAAAATTCCTAACACCGTAATAAAGGTAGGGCGTTTTTTGGTTTCCATTACTTGTTCTTCCATAGACATAAATTTTTAGTTAAACATTAGTTTGCAATGCAAATGTAAAACGATTTTTTAAATTGGCAAAAAAATGTTAAAAAAATTAAAAGATAATTAATTCATTCTGGAGCTTAAATCACTATAAACACTATAATCTGAAAACAACATTTTTTTTCATCTTGTATGAACTAACATCAAAAAAGGTTACCTTTGCTTTTTTAAAACTAAAAATTATGGAAAAAGATAATCAGATTTTTAATTTAATTGAAGAAGAATATCAACGCCAGTTAAATGGTATTGAATTAATTGCTTCTGAAAATTTTGTAAGTCCGTATGTTCTTCAGTCAATGGGTTCAGTGATGACAAATAAATATGCTGAAGGATATCCGGGGCGTCGTTATTACGGAGGATGCGAAGTAGTTGACAAATCTGAGCAGTTAGCTATTGATAGATTAAAAGAATTATTTGGTGCTGAATACGCTAATGTACAACCACATTCAGGAGCACAGGCAAATGCAGCAGTAATGTTAGCTATTTTAAAACCCGGAGATAAATTTTTAGGTTTAGATTTAGCTCACGGCGGACACTTAACCCATGGTTCTGCTGTAAATTATTCAGGGATATTGTATCAACCAATAGCTTATCAGGTTCGCGAAGATACCGGTATGGTTGATTATGACCAGATGGAAAAATTAGCATTGGAAAATAAACCCAAATTAATTGTTGCCGGAGCATCTGCTTATAGTCGTGACTGGGATTTTGCAAGAATGAGAGCTATTGCCGATAAAGTTGGCGCTTTATTAATGGCTGATATTGCACATCCTGCCGGTTTAATTGCTGCTAAAGAATTGAATAATCCTTTTCCTCATTGTCATATCGTTACTTCTACCACTCATAAAACTTTACGTGGTCCACGTGGTGGTATTATATTAATAGGTAAAGATTTCCCTAATCCATGGGGCTATACAACGCCTAAGGGTGAAATTAAAATGATGTCTGCTTTGATTGATTCTGCTGTATTCCCCGGAATGCAGGGTGGACCGCTGGAACATGTAATTGCAGCAAAGGCAGTTGCATTTGGTGAAGCATTAATGCCTGGATATAAAGACTATATTAAACAAGTAAGAAAAAATGCCAAAGCAATGGCTGATGCTTTCCTTGCAAAAGGATATAAAATTATATCAGGCGGAACAGATAATCATTTAATGCTGATAGATCTAAGGACCAAATTTCCCGAAATCACAGGAAAACAGGTTGAAAACACATTAGTAAAATCACATATTACAATTAACAAAAATATGGTTCCGTTTGATAGCCGCTCTCCATTCCAGACATCAGGAATCAGGGTAGGAACACCGGCTATTACAACCCGTGGTTTAAAAGAAGAACATATGCCTGCCGTTGTAAACTTTATCGATACAGTTATTTCAAACATTAACAACGAAGATGTTCTTGTCAAGGTTGGTGGAGAAGTGAAGGATATGATGAGCAAATATCAATTATTTGGCTGGTAAGATACATTTAATAAATAAAACACAATAAAAGCTGCTCCAAAAAGGCAGCTTTTTTTGTTTTCAAAAAAGTTATATCTTTGATGAAAAATAACTTATATGTATAAAGTATATTTATTCGTTTTGGTCATAGCTCTATTTATATCATGCGGAAGTAATGCATATAAAAGTGAATTGAGTAAAGCAACAGATGAGGTTTCATTTGGTATTACAAATAATGATAAGTCAGCAACTGTTGAGGAAGAGCAAGTTCAGGAAAATACAAATAGCGAACTAGTTGAACAAAGGGTAATTCCTGAACGAAAGCTTATTAAAGAAGGAAGCCTTTCGTTTGAGACAGACAGTGTAGATAAAACCAAAAATTATATAGAAGCGAAAGTTAAGTTTTTTGAAGGTTATATTTCAAAAGAATATTCATATGATTACACAGAGCAAAAGCAATACATTCTGGAAGTGAGAATTCCCAGTCATAAGTTCGACGATTTTGTGAAGTCATTGAGCGGTGTAATCGTTTCACTGGATAATAAAGATATTCAGGTAAAAGATGTAACGGAAGAATATGTTGATGTAGAAGCAAGAATTAAATCTAAAAAAGATGTAATGACGCGTTATTCAGAGTTGCTGAAACAAGCAAAATCTGTTGCTGAGATGCTTGATATAGAACGTGAAATAGGTACATTGCAAGCAGATATCGAATCTCTTGAAGGCAGGTTAAAATACTTACAAAATCAAACAAGCCTTTCTACACTTAATTTGACTTTTTACGAGCATCGTCTTAAAGACTTTGGATTCTGGTCTAAAATTGGCAAAAGTTTATCCGGAGGATGGAACGGATTATTGTGGTTCTTTGTAGGGGTAATGTACTTATGGCCTCTTTGGATAATCTTATTTGGAGGCCTTTGGTTGCTTTTACGTTATCTAAAAAAAAGAAGAAATCTTAAGCAAGGCTCTTAATAATTGATTCGAAGAAAGCCCTGCCATCAGTATTCGATAGTTCGTCGTCAGCAGCTCTTTCTGGGTGCGGCATCATACCAAAAACATTTTTATTCTTATTACAAATACCGGCAATATTGTCAACAGAGCCATTGGGATTAGCTTCGCTGGTAATGGTGCCATTTGCATCGCAATAACGGAAAAGTATCTGGTTGTTGATTCGCATTTCTTTTAAAGTGTTTGTGTCAGCAAAATAATTTCCTTCGCCATGAGAAATTGGAATTTAAGCGCTTTATCTTTCGGAAGACCAGTTGTAAGATGAGTATTATGATTTTCAGTTTTTATATAGACGTTTTTACAAATAAATTTTTGATTGGCATTGCGCAAAAGTGCACCGGGAAGAAGTTTTGATTCGCAAAGAACCTGAAAACCATTGCAGACACCAAAAACAAACTTTCCTTTTTCAGCAAAATTAATGACTTCATTCATAATAGGCGAAAAACGGGCAATAGCTCCGGCACGCAAATAATCACCATATGAAAATCCGCCGGGGATCATTATAGCATCA
>CAZDUU010000051.1:0-8135 GCA_964508675.1 uncultured Bacteroidales bacterium
TTTGTAAGAATAAGCCCATACTACTCTTTATATTTTTTTTCAAAGAAAATTATGGCAAAGAATAAGTTTGACGCAATATTAGCAACTGGGAATCCATTTGAATTATTTAGAATTTCTCAAAAATTATCTAAGGAGTTTAATGTTCCTTATATATTAGATTATAGAGATGACTGGTCAACGAGTCAATATAATTTTTCTGATTCTTTTTTTGGAAAATTAAAAAGGTCATTTACTAGTATTTTGGAAAAAAGTTGGGCTAGAAATTGTTCTTTTTTTATTTCTGTAACTCCTGAATATGTTAATAGAATCAAAAAAGTTATTAATAAAGATGGATTTGTAATTTATAATGGTTTTTTTGTTCCTAAAATTGATTGTAATTTTAAACGGAATTCTAAATTAAATTTGTTTTTATCAGGTACTATTTCTGAGACACATGATTTTGCTGTTTTATTCGAAGCAGTTCAAAAATTTAGCTTAAAATATAATGATAAAATAGCAATATATTTTATTGGTAGCGAGTTTACAGATAAGCAAAAAAAATTAATAGATCGTTTTAATATTAGTGATAAAATAATTATACTTCAACGTTTATCTTTTTCCGAAATTAACTTTTATTATAATTTTACAGATGTTTTTTTGCTTTTTTCTTACGGGAACTTCAAAGGACGTGTCCCCCTGAAACTATTTGAATATTTAGCTTACAAAAAACCAATATTATTGTGTCCCTCTGATGGAGATATAATGGAAGATATACTAGTTAAAACTCAAACGGGATTTATTGCTAATGACTCGGAAACTTGTTTTAATATTCTTTGTAAAATGTATCAAAGCATTGTATTAGAAAATGACAAGTCTTTTATATCTCCTAATCTGTCCGAGATTAATAAGTATACCAGAAAAGAGCAAATTAACAAATTTGCTCAAATACTTGATAAATATCTTTAAATTATATTTTGTACTTGTTTCTTTTTAAAAAAAGTTTTAAGTTTGCATATAATTTAGACTAAATAAAAATTATATGAGCGTAATTGAAATTAAGATACCCGCTATGGGAGAAGGAGTTATAGAAGCTACAATTATTAAATGGCATGTAAAAGAAGGTGAATATATAAAAACAGATGATGTACTATGTGATATTGCTACAGATAAGGTAGATTCTGAAATAACCTCTCCTGAAAATGGTAGAATAGAGTCAATTCTTTTTAAAGAAAATGAGATTGTTCCTGTTGGTACTACCATATTAAAACTAATAAATGATAAAAAAGACGATTTGACAATTAAATCAAATGTAGTTAACGAGGTAGTTCTAGAAACAGTAGCCATACCAGAAGAAAAAATTAAGGAAAATAAAGTCTTTAACGTAAATGATAAAGTTGAAGAATTTCATTTTCTAAGTCCTTTGGTTAAAAGTATGATTAATGAGCATAAACTTTCGTCTGATGAAATAAAGTTAATACAAGGTTCTGGTTTTGGAGGAAGAATTACAAAAGACGATGTTCAGAATTATTTAAACCAAAAGGGAATCATTAAAGAGTTTAAGCCGGAACCACGAATAAGTGAAAAAGAAGAAAAGCTTCAAATAAACTCAAGTGATACCGTCATTGAGATGGATAGAGTAAGAAAGCTTATCGCCGACCATATGATTCGTTCAAAACAAACTTCGGCACATGTTACATCATTTATTGAAGCAGACGTTACTTCATTGGTAGATTGGAGAAATAAAAATAAAGATTCTTTCAAAGCCCGCTATGGAATTAATCTGACATTCTTGCCTTTTTTCATCGATTCGACAATAAAAGCTATTAAAGAATTCCCTGTGTTAAACTCTTCTGTATCTGACAACAAAATTATTATTCATAAGTCAATAAACATAGGTATTGCAACGGCTTTGCCAAATAATAATTTAATTGTACCAGTTATTAAAAACACAGAGCAATTAAACGTCATCGGGATTATTAAATTGATGAATGATTTAGCAGACCGGGCAAGATCGAACCAATTAAAACCGGATGAAATTATTGGCGGAACTTTTTCGATAACAAATTTAGGGACCTTTGGTACTTTGGCCGGTACTCCTATAATTAACCAACCACAAGTTGCTATTTTAGGAATTGGGGCCATACGAAAAATGCCCGCTGTAATAGAAACAGAGTTTGGTGATGTTATAGCAGTCAGACAAAAAGTGATATTGTCTTTAGCCTACGACCACCGGGTTATTGATGGTATGCTCGCTGGAAAGTTCTTGAAAAAATTAGTTGAACTGATAGAGAGCTTTAAACCTGAAAATTTTTAATTTTGTTTTTTTAAAAATATAGTGTAAGTTTGTTTGAGTTTTCAGGCAAATGAAGAGGTTAGTATTTGTACTTTTTCTGTTTAGTGTTGAACTTGCTTTTTCTCAGGATTTTAAGAAAAAGTTTGTTGATGCTGAATATCATTTCATGTTTGAGGAATATGATCAGGCATTGCCATTGTATCTTGATATCTATAGCCAAAACCAGGATAATGCTAACTTAGCCTATAGGATTGGAGTCTGTTACAACTATTCATCTACCCCTTCTGACAAGAAAAAAGCAATTCCCTATTTGGAGTACGCTGTTCAGCATATCAGTAAAAAATATAAAGAAGGCTCTTATTTAGAGAAAAATGCTCCTCCTGATGCCTGGTTTTACTTAGGAACAGCTTATCGCGATGAAATGCGATTCGATAAAGCAATAGAAGCTTTTAAAAAGTTTACATCAACCGTTTCGGTCGGATCTGTTTACTACATTGACTACGTTAAGAGAGAAATACAATGCACTGAAAATGCAAAGCAGATAATTAGAAATCCGATCAATATAGAACCTCAGAATCTTAGCGAAGTTATTAATGCTCCTGACGAAGTTCAGAATTGTCCTGTTATAGCTGATGATGAATCTGTGATTGTTTTTACAGCCGGTAAAAAAAATATTTTTTCTGCGGAGTTGGATTTAAACACCGCGAATGTTGATTATAAATTAGATGATATTTTTTATTCAAAGAAAGTTGACGGGAAGTGGTCAGAACCTATAAATATTACAAAACAAATAGGAGCCGGCGCCCAGCAAAGAACCGTTCCTGTCAGCATCAGTGCTGATGGAAAAGAATTATACCTTGTAAGGGACGATAATGATGACGGAAATATTTATATCAGTTATTTTAAAGAAGAAAAGTGGACTAAAATGAAGCCACTTAATAAACATATTAACAGTAAATTCTGGGAATCGCACGCATCCATTACTAAAGATGGAAAGACATTGTTTTTTACCAGCGATCGACCCGGCGGTTTTGGAGGGTTGGATATCTATCGTTCTGATATGGATGATAAAGGAGAGTGGGGACCTGCTGTTAATCTTGGGCCAACAATAAATTCAATATACGATGAAGAGACTCCGTTTATAATGGGAAATAACAGTAATTATACTTTATATTTTAGCTCTCAGGGACATTACAGTATGGGAGGTTTTGATGTATTTTACAGTAATTTGCTTAAAAATGGGAAGTGGTCAACTCCGATAAATATTGGTTATCCATTAAATACTGTAGGTAACGATTTATTCTATGTCCCGAAAGCAAATGGAGAATATTTCTTCTTCCCGCTTAATAATAATGAGCGTGGTGGAATTGCCAAAAATAATATTTACAAGGCAAAAGTCAATCTGCCTGGCATGAAACCTGTCGAAGAAACCAAACCGCCACAACTGGTTAAAGTTGATGTAAAAGGAACATTCAGATTATCAGATAATTCAGCGGAATTGCCCAGAGATGCGTCCATTGTTTTCTACGATAGTTTGAAAAATATTGAAGTTGCAAAAATAAAACCGAGTACAGACAGCGGTACCCATAAAAATACTGTAGGACCAGGAAGCTATCGATTAACATATAGCTGTAGCGGATATAATCCCAAAACGGAGTATGTCTATATCCCCGATAATTTTAGCCAGAAAGAAGTTGTTCTTGATGTAGTGCTTGATCCGATTGAAGTTTCAAAAGGTGAGTACTATGTAATAAGAAGCATTTTCTTTGACTATGGAAAGTTCGACATCCGTCGCGAATCTGAAATTGAATTGCAGCGATTAGCCCAGCTGATGCAAAAAAATCCGGGTTTAATGGTTGAAATCGTAGGACATACAGATGCATTGGGCAGCGCTAAGTTTAACCAAAAACTTTCCGAAAATAGGGCTAAGGCTGCAATTGATTATTTAGTAACACTTGGAATAGAGTCTTCAAGATTTGTTGCAAAAGGAATGGGAAAAAATGAATTTATTGCAATTAACAAAAATCCTGATGGTACTGATAATCCCGAAGGAAGACAATTGAACAGAAGAGTTGAAATAAAATTTTTGAATACAATTCCTGAAAATGTTGTTGTAGAATCAATTAATGTTCCCACTAATTTGCGTTACAGAAAAGATGCAAAAGTTAAAGATTCTAATGTCTACACAGTTCTCTTAGTTCAGCAAAAAGAAAAATTACTGGACATTAAAGATTTAAATAAACTCCTCAGCTTAACCCAGGCATTAAAACAAGATAGCTTATTTGCAAAAGTTCAAACCCCAGTAAAAGACAACAAGATTGGTGATATGCTTGTATTTACTGCAGGAGAATTTAACTCTAAGTCAGACGCAATGAGAATTTTAAACATAATTATTGATCAGGGATTTACAGAAGCAAGTATCATTACTACAGATGAAATGAGCAGTATTAAAAACCAGATAGCCCGTAATTATGAAACAGAAGTCGAAAATCAGGAAAGTAATGTAAAGAAAGATTATACAATACAAGTAAAGGCATATACATCGCCCGTTGATATGACAGTATTTAAAGGGTTGAAAGGAGTTAAGGAAAATTTCTGTAACGATGGATTCTATCGTTACACCTATGGTGATTTCAAAACAAGGGCAGAGGCCCAAAAAGAAAAGGATAGGATTTCAGAATTGGGTTATCCTGATGCATTCATTGTGAATTTTGATCAGTTTAAGCAAAAGATTGTCACTAAGTCAGAGTTTACCATTCAGTTAAAATCTTCTGCAAACCCGATTTCTTTAACGGTATTTAAACCATTAAAAGAAGAAGTAAAAGAATTTATTGGCAATGATGGAAAATACAAGTATATTACAGGTTCATACAAATCTATTGATGATGCCCGTAAGGATCTTGAAAAAGTTAAAAAAGTCGGTTACCCTGATGCCTTTATAGTCAATACAGAGAAGTTTAAATAAAAAAAAGCAGACTAAATTTAGTCTGCTTTTTTTTTAGATTATCTCGATTTTATAACTTGTCCATTTCAACAGTAAAATGTCTAAGAATGGGTGCTTCAGAAACAATTCTTAGACCCTTCTTTATATCCATTCTGCGATCAAATACATTTTTCAGGCTAGCTGCTACGTAATCCATATGGTTATTTGTGTAAACTCTCCTGGGAATAGCAAGACGAAGAAGCTCAAGTTTTGGATAACGGTCCTGTTTTGTTTCCGGGTCACGGTCAGCCAGTAATGTGCCTATTTCAACACCACGAACACCACCTTCAACATATAGTTCGACGGCTAATAATTGTGCAATATATTCCGATTGAGGAATGTGGTTGAAGAAACGAAGTGCATCAACAAAAACAGCATGTCCGCCAACCGGTTCCTGAATGGGGACACCATATTCAACAAGTTTTTTTCCTAAATACTGAACCTGTCCGATTCTTGCTTCAAGATAATCAAAAGTTGTTGATTCATGAAGTCCCTGGGCCAAGGCATTCATGTCTCTGCCTGCCATACCACCATAGGTAATATATCCTTCAAACATGATGTTGAATACGGTTGCCTGCTGGAATAGTTCCTTATCGCGCATTGCAATAAAACCACCAATATTAACGATACCGTCTTTTTTGCTACTCATAGTCATTGCATCGGCATATGAAAACATTTCCTTTACAATTTCCCTGATGCTGCGGTTTTGGTATCCGTCTTCGCGTGTTTTAATGAAATAAGCATTTTCAGCAAAACGGGCTGAGTCAAAAACTACTATTTTATTGTATTTTTCGGCAATGCGTTTTACATCTCTCAGATTTTGCATTGAAACGGGCTGTCCACCGGCAGTATTGTTTGTGATTGTTACAATGACAAATGGTATCTTACTGTCATTTTCTTTCAACACTTTTTCAAGCTTTTCAATATTCACATTCCCTTTAAAAGGATGCTGTATGGTGGTGTCGAATGCTTCATTAATGGTACAATCAACGGCATGAGCTTTTCTGAATTCAATGTGCCCTTTTGTAGTGTCGAAATGACTATTCCCGGGTACTATCTGGCCTTCTTTTACTAAAACGCTGAAAAGAACGTTTTCAGCAGCTCTTCCCTGATGTGTTGGGAGAAAATATTCAAAGCCCAGTAATTCCCTGATAGCATCTTTTAGTTTATAGTAAGAACTGGCTCCGGCATAGCTTTCGTCACCGGTCATAATTTCAGCCCATTGCTTATCGCTCATAGCACCAGTTCCGCTATCGGTTAGTAAGTCAATAAAAACTTTGTCGCTGCTTAGATTAAATAGATTGTACTTTGCATCTCTTATCCAGCGTTCTCTTTCTTCTCTGGTCGTTTTTTTTATTGTTTCGACCATTTTAATTTTAAACGGTTCTGCATATGGAAGTTCCATAAAACAAATATTTTAAGTTAAACAATAATAATTAATTCAGTATAAAGTAATTTCTTAAAAAGAAAAACTATCTCTCTCTTTGATATTGAGAAAGATATATTTTGCAGAGATGAATTTTATGAAGAAAAATTCTATAAACATATTTGCTCCAAAATTAGGCTTTTGAAATGAAAAATAAAACATCTGCGAACATTTTTTTTCAAAAATTTCATTCTTTATTTTGCAATAAAAAAAATTATGAGCGATACAGAACTTTTTAATTACATAATATTGCCTGTCATTATTGGGCTTGCAAGAATTTTTGATGTCACGGTAGGCACATTAAGAATTATTCTGGTTTCAAAAGGGAATAAAAAACTTGCTCCTTTATTGGGCTTTATCGAAGTATTAGCCTGGATAATTGTGATTGGCGAAATTATGAAATCAGCCAATAATTTTGCTTGCTACTTGGGCTATGCCACCGGATTTGCAACAGGCAATTATATTGGGATGCTAGTGGAGGAAAAACTTGCTCTGGGAAACCTGATTATTAGAATTATTACTGAAGAAAATGCACGACAGTTGAAAAATGCCATTGTTAAAGCCGGTTTCGGAATGACAATAGTCCCAGGCTTCGGAGCAATGGGTAATCCTGTCGATATTATTTTTATGGCAATACATCGTTCTGATTTGAAACAGATAGTGGAACTTATTAAAGAAAATAACTCGAAAGCGTTTTATTCAATCGAAGAATTAAAAGACGTTAGCGAAGGAGTGTTTCCTGCTGAAAAACAGATTTCAATGAAAAAAGGCTTTACGCAGATTCTATTCAGGTGGAGAAAGGGGAAGTGATTATTTCCAGAATCCCCATCTTGCTATATATCCGTAATGCCACAATAAATAAAATCCTGTTATTAGAATAATAAGTGAGATAATAATTATTGGTATAACAGGTTTTTTCTTTTTTGTAAAAGGATCTGTCAGATTAATTTTTGAATTTTCGGGCAGTTTGGCCAAATGGGTGAGTGTTTTTCCAAATATGATATTGATAGTCAGTTTAGCGTTGATGGCCCATCCATTTGCGTCCAATACGGGTGCGAGATTTCTTTTTCTCAGCTTCAGAAAGGCAAGTATCATAGATGGTCCGGAAATACATAAGATAATCCCAATGAGTGCAAGCGGCATCTGCCACCATTGTAGCTTGAAGAAGCCTGCAAGTGCAGAAATGACAACAGAGCCAATGGCTCCAATAGCCAGACTCAATGCCGCAAATATTCCTGCAAATTTTCCTATATCAAACGGTTGGGGAGGAACCTGAGCAGGAACAGCGGACGGTGCTGCTGCCGGTTCCGGTTTTGATTTCACAGATTCCGTTATGGTTGTATCTACTTTTGCAGTAGTTTTTTCAATATTTGATGAAACGGCGGTGTTTACCTCCGCTTCTTTCGATGCAGCAAGCTTTTCAATCTGTTTTGAGAAAAACTTTGATATTTTTT
>CAZDUU010000052.1:0-8134 GCA_964508675.1 uncultured Bacteroidales bacterium
AAAGTGTAGAAAGATAGCTGTAGATTATTTCCTCATATTTAATATCAATGGTATACAGCATAGCGTAACTCAAATGCAACCAGATACAGAATATTCCTTTACTTTAAGCCAGCCCTATTATACAATTTTTATAAGCCAAATGAATGATGTAAGCACGTGTCAGGCAACATTCCCATCGGATACCATTCATATCTGGTGCTTTAGCCCTGTAAATGCAAGTTCGTCAAGTATGGAGTTATGTGCTAACTCTGCAACTATGCAGGCTTCAAACCCAAGTCCGGGTATCGGAACATGGATTTTGCCGTATGAACTAACTACAGACAATGTTCATAATCCCAATGCTCAGGTTTTTGCTTCTGCTTATGGCACATACACCGCAATATGGAAAGTTGTAAACGGTCCCTGTATGGACACAAATCATGTAATACTGAGCTTCTTTGAACAACCACAGGTTCCTGATGCCGGCCCCGATATAGAACTGACAGAAAATCAGCCTGTCGTTTTACAAGCATCGGTACCTTCAGCCGGAATAGGCACATGGTCTGTAATATCCGGGAATGCTGTTTTTTCTGAAATAAACAGTCCAACATCAACTGTCAGCGGATTTAATCAGGGGATAACTATTTTACGATGGCTTATATCAAACGGAGTTTGTCCTATGGTTTATGATGACATTACCATTGAACTGAAAAATATTTTTATTCCCGAAGGTTTTTCACCCAACAACGACGGAATAAACGACCTCTTTGTTATTCAGGGGATAAGCGAGGCAGACAACTACGAGCTGTATATTTTTAATCGCTGGGGAAATACTGTATATAATAAGATTCCTTATAATAATATGTGGGACGGGAAAGACAACAATAGCAATGCTCTTCCCGACGACACTTATTTTTACATGCTTAAGAAAAACGACAAATTATTTAAAGACGGTTTTGTAATCTTGAAACGATGAAGAAGCTATTAATACTATATTGCCTCCTTCTCTTCTCATTGGTTGGAAAAAGCCAATACTTTCAATCAATGAGTCAATATTACATGAACGGACAATTTATCAATCCTGCATATGCCGGTAGCCGTGAAGTTTTATCCGCAAATTTAATGGTTCATCAGCAATGGACAGGATTAAAAGGAGCACCCAAGACCATGAATTTTGGTTTTCACTCTCCGCTTAAGAAATTAAATCTGGCGCTGGGCTTTGTGGCTTTCAACGATAATATTGGTGTCAGTCATTTTACGGGTCTGGGAATTAATTACGTTTACCGGATACGGATGAAAGAAGGGAAAAGAAATCTAGCCTTTGGATTAAAAACAGGACTAACCTCATTTAAGGCAGATTTATCACAACTAAAAGTCAATGAGAGCGGCGATCAGGTCTTTGACGGAGTTGTTTACCATCAGACAAGATTCGATGCAGGCTTTGGAATCTATTATTATGCACCCCACTTTTACATTTCTTACTCCTTACCATTATTGTCCAGTTTTGGATATAACTCATTACAAGCTTATGACACATTAAACACAAAAGCGGTTACATCCTATTTAGGTTCCGGATTTGTTTTCAATGTAGGAAAAGATATTCAGTTGCATCCTTCGTTTATGCTTAAATCTATAAAGAATGACGGACAACTGGAGCTGAATCTTTCTGTAATAGTAATGAATACCCTTTCGATGGGAGTTTCAGTAAGAACATCTGATGCACTTGTTCTTTTGCTCGAATATCAAATTAATAAACAGCTAAGGTTGGGATATGCTCACGATTTTGTAACTTCGCCACTCCAAAGTGTAACCAGGGGCACTAATGAGATTGTGTTAAGATATGAACTGATAAAACAATATAACGCCTATTCGACAAAGTTTTTCTAGTATGCGATTGAGATTGATGAACATATGGATATTAATTTTAGGTTGCTCCACAATGCTCCATGCACAATCATATATTGAAGTTAGGCAGGAATCAGTTAATACCCGAAATTATAGTGAAATTGCTCCTTTTCTTTATAAAGGCGGATTGCTTTATACCAGCAATATGAAACCGTCCAAAATAAATAGCTATAAAAACGAAGACAATCAATACTTTTATGCTGTTCATTACTCAAACGAAAGCAAAAATATAAAATCCTGGGTTGACAGTTTACTAAAAAGAATAGAACAACCTATAGGAAATGTTGGACCAGCCATTGTTTACGGAGACACATTCATTATTTCGCAAAATTTTAACCTGAAAGGCGGAAGAAAATACAAAGCTCCCGTAGGCATTTTCTTTTACGATTTCTCCAAAGGAAAACCTTTGAAAGTAAAAGTTTTTCCATATAATAATGAAGCTTACAGGGTCGGCCAACAAAGCATCTCAACTGACGGAAAATATCTGTATTTTTCTTCCAATATGCCGGGCGGACTTGGAGGGTTTGACATTTATGTATCAGAAAAACAGGATACAACATGGTCTGTACCCCAAAATTTAGGTCCTACCATTAATTCTGCCAAAGATGAAATCTTCCCTTTTATCATTTCAAACAGGCTTTATTTCTCGTCAAACAGAGATAGTCTGATGAATTTTGACATCTACTTTTCCGAGGTAGAAAATAAACAATGGCAAGCTGCTGTTGTACTTCCGGAACCTATAAATTCCAGCTCAAATGACATTTCCTTTGTTTGTGATGAAACTTTCGAAAACGGATATTTCTCTTCTGACAGAAAAAATTCAGAAGACATTTACCATTTCTACTCAACTCTGCCGATTTTTGAGCAATGTGATACCATGATAGAAAAAAATCTATGTTATCACTTTATTGACGAAACGTCACAATATATGGACACCCTGCCCGTAATTTATGAATGGGATTTTGGCGACAGCGCCAAAACAAAGTCCTGGGAAGCGGATCATTGCTATAATGACTTTGGTACCTATCATGTTAAGTTGATTATGATCGACACTGTTTCGAATGAAATTCAGGAAGTTGCCAATTACGAAATGGTTTTAGAAAATCCTGTACAACCTTACATTACAAATCCCGACACCATCACGGTAAATAAAAAGGTAATCTTTGACGGTAAAGAATCCAATTTCCCCGACTGTAAAATAAAACAGTATGTATGGGCGTTCAGCAACGGTTATAAGACAACCGGAAAAACATGTGAAATTCAGTTTAAAAAACCGGGAAATTACTTCGTCAAACTTGGAATTGTAGCAATAAACAAAGATGGACAGGAAATAAAAAAATGTGCTTTAAAAGAATTCACTGTTTACTAATTTAATTTTTGAATTGAAGGTCAATTTAATACCGGCCTTTTAAATTTCACCTTAAAAATGTTAATAACCCGACTTTTCAACACTAACAGCAACTTTTAAATCAATTGTTCCGTAGAAGGTTCAGAAGTTATTAACACTTCTTTTCAACAATTGTTAATATTTTTTTATAGAAAAATGCATATTTCAATTTTAATATTTACATTTGAATCTAAAACTTAGCCTTAACTATTGTTAATGATAAAGTACCTTTTTTATATATTAAACTTTATCGGTTTTTACATATTATCCTTATTTCAGGAACCGGTAAGTATTAGTATCAAGGCACCTGAAGAGGCGGCAGTGGGCAGCTCAATTGTTGTAGAAGTTACTATAAACAAAGGAGAGGTGAATAGTTTTGCGCGTTTTCAACAGAATTTGCCTGTAGGATATACAGCAGAACAGGTAAGCATGCCAACCGGTGATTTCACTTTCAAAGACCAACGAATTATAGTGGGATGGTTAAGTCTTCCAAAAGACAGCATCATCACTTTTTCATATAAAATCAACATTGACCCAACCGCCGAAGGCCCTTTATTTTTATCAGGAATATTCAGCTACATAGAAGATAATGAACGAAAAAATGTTGAAACACCAACTGTTTCTGTCATTATAAGGCCTACCGGATTTGTCGCCAACAACAATAATAATCAGCAAATCACACCTCCTGATACAACAAACAATGCCGGCACCCAGGGAGATTTTCATCTCGAAAACATTTTCTGTTATCGTCAAATCACACGAGAAAATAATGATATTATCGTAAACTTATTGGTAAACACAGCCAATTTACCACGCGACAAATTTGCAAAAATACAGGAAGTAATTCCGGCAGGTTATACAGCGACATCCATCGAAACAAACGAAGGTATTTTCTCATTTAAGGATAACACCGTTAAATTTTTATGGATGTCATTACCCTCACAAAAGCAATTTACTGTTTCATACAGACTTACTTCAAATACAGGAGCTTCTGAAATACCCGATCTTACCGGCTCCTTATCTTATATAGAAAATGAAGCCACAAAAATTAAATCCATACAAAATAAAGATTTCTTAGAATCACCATTGATGGCTTCAGTAAATGAACAAAAACAGAACAAAGACAACAACACTATTAACATAAGCAATAACAATCAAAACTCTCAAAACAACAACAATACAAATCAAAATAACCAAAACAACAATAACCAGAACCTGGCTGACAATAATAAGAACAACAATAAAAATAATAACGCCAATAATAATCAAAACAAAAACTCAAACAATAACACTAATAAAAACAACTTCAATCAAAACAATCAGAATAACAACAATACAAATATCGAAGTTCCTGAAACCGGTATAAAATTCAGAGTTCAAATTGCCGCAGCACACCGCATGGTTAATCCCAGGTATTACTTCAGACAATAGAAAATTAATGAGCCTGTAAAAGTAGAACAACATGAAGGCTGGCATAAATATACCATAGGTTCGTTCGGATTATATAAAGAAGCCCGAGATAAACGTGTTCAGGTATGGGAAAACACTCCCATTCACGATGCTTTTGTTTCGGCATACAACAACGGAACACGCATTACAGTTCAGGAAGCATTAATGATTTCAAGTCAAAAATGGGTTCAGTAAAAAACATAAAACTTTTGTTGTATCTTTGCGTATAAAAGTTCAAATTTTGTTTGATGTATAGGGTAATCATCGGCTTATTAATTCTCTCGTTCTTTACTGCAAAGAAAATTTCTGCACAAGAAGAGCCTGTTGATTCCAATATGTTTAAAGGACCCAGTGCTTACGAATATATTTTACTCGACACCACACCTCAACCAGAAAAGCTGGTTTACAAACCCATAATCGGAGTTGGAAGAGGCTTCTTCACCTTTTTAGGCGATGTGCGCGATAATTACTATTCGCATCCTACCGTCGGACGAGGTGCCTGGAACTTCAATGTTTCAAGAACCATGAACAAGTACTTTGACATCAGATTCAATGTGATTTATGGAAAACTTAGCGGAAACACACAAACCAACGATAAATTCATTAACTTCCAGACAGATGCTTTAATCGGAGGAGTAATGCTGCAATATAACTTCCGTCATCTGATAAAAAAACCACAACGACTTCTTCCTACGATTTCCATTGGTATCGAATCTTTTGAGTTCAACTCCAAAGCCGACTTAAAAGATGCTAACGGAAACTACTATTATTACTGGAACGATGGAACAATTCGTAATGTGTCTCAGAGCGAAGGCAATGAAATTAACAGCATCATGCTTCACCGCGATTATAACTATGAAACAGACCTCCGGGAAATGAATCTCGACGGTCTTGGAAAATATCCACAAGTTGCCATTGCCTTTCCTATTGACTTCGCTCTTGAATATAAAATGACCAACCGTTTAAAGACAAAAGTCGGGGTTACTTACCACTATACCAAAAACGATAATATTGATAATGTAAGCTCAAAAGGCGAAGGCAGCAGAAAAGGAAACAGTAAAGGCGATAATTTCTTATACACTTACTTCACCATTTCATACGATTTATTCAGTCCTCCAAAACTTACTCCGCTCGAAAGTCATTTTGGTGATGTTGACTTTGCTTCTATTGAAAAAGAAGACGAAGACGGTGATGGCGTGGTTGATCTCTGGGACGAATGCCCCGAAACACCACTTGGAGTTAAAGTTGATTCTAAAGGATGTCCCATTGACAGTGACGGTGACGGAATTCCCGATTACAGAGATGATGAACCCAATTCAAAGAAAAATGCAATGGTTAATCTGAGAGGAGTCACTTATACCGAAGAAGAATTAATAGCAGCTTCACAGCCTCCTGCCGCTGTTCAAATGGACAATATCTGCGACGTATTCCCTTCACTTTGTCCGGATAAAAATAAATTCAAAACGTTCAAACGCTCGTATGATGAAATGCCGGCCAAATTCAAACCTATTGACCTGAATAATGACGGATATATCTCCATTGAGGAAATTAATATTGCTATTGATAAATTCTTCGATATGCAAACGAATCTGACAATTGAAGATATTCGCGAATTAAATGACTACTTCTTTGATCAATAATTCAGGTCCAGTTTCATTATAACCATTCCTTTTTTATTTAAAATCCACTGAAAACCACATTTTTCCAATACTCTGATGGACGAAATATTACTTTTATCAGTCTCAGCCATTAATGTTTTTACATGCTTATCTTCTCTCAGGCACAGTGCTATGGCCTTAATGGCTTCCGTCATATATCCTTTGTTCCTGTATTTTGCATCGGTGCCATAACCAATCTCCACCTGACGGTTTTCATCGGGTTCGCCATGAAAACAAAATCCTCCGATAATGGCTTTTTCCTTCTTCTTAATCATAATCCACATGGTGTAAAACATGGCATCTTTTTTATTATCCGAAAGGTTTGGCAATAAATCATTTAATATGGCTTCCTGTGCTTCCTTCTCAACGAGCGAATCAGAAGGAGTCAAACCCATTTCATCTGCCAGATCAGCAGGAGATTTAATATGCTTAATAAGCTCACTTTGAGAGAGTGGTTTTAATAATAATCGTTCGGTTTCTATCATTATTTGCAGAAACTAAATAATCCTGTAATTTTTATAACCGATATTTATTCCAAAATATCTATTTACAAAGCGTTTGAAACGGTCTTTCAACGAAATCCGGTTAAATGAAATATCGAATTCAAATTTCCAGTTTTTTGCTTTCAGCCTTTCTTCAATTACCTTGGGATGGCTTTCTTTAAATGGTATCAGGTATTCAATATTTTTGAAATAGTCGTATTCAGGGACTTTCTCAACATGGTTATCAAGCCATTCGTCGCTGTGCCACATTTTATGAAACGATTCCTGTTTCTGCTGCATCTTGCCCGGATGCTTCACCCATCCGTAATGATACACATAAGCATCTATCGGCTTTACGCATAATTTCTCATTATTCCCTTTGCGGAATCCCTGTGCATCGCGGTAGGAGTATATGGATTTATCGTTTTTTATAACGCGTATCTCGTGGCTGTACCATTTCAGAGAACCGCCCACATAATCGTACGAACCATAAAAATGCAGGTATTTGAACAATAGGCCGTCCACCTTTTTGTTGTCTTTATATTTGAGCATGGCCTGACGAATGGTGTCCAGGTATTTTTCGTGTACCACCTCATCGCCCTGGATGTAAAAAGCCCAATCAGAATCGTCGGAAATAGCGGCAAAGGCTTTGTTTGTTTCATGGGCCAAAACTTTACCGTTTTCGCGCAGGCTGTCGTCCCAAACGGTTTCGATAATGCGTATTTTCGTTTTATCAATAGTATCAATCAAAGCATAAGTTTCGTCGTCGGAATTACCCACTGCAACCACAAAATCATCGCACAATGGCAGAATGGAGCGAATGGCCTCCACTACGGGATAATCGTACTTGATGGCATTGCGGATAAATGTAAAACCTGTAACTTTCATGAAAACAATCGGTGATGGTGGATTGCAAAAGTACGAAAATTCTTTATGGTTTAGTTGGTTGCTTTTTTCTAAAAAAGATTTCAACACAAGAAAGAAAACAAAGATTTGTTTGTTGTTTGAAAGAAATGTTTTAATTTTGAAAAAAATAAACCTTTCCAAAAGGTACGGTTATACACCCAAAATAGATGTATATAATTCTTTTGGTACGGTTATAAACGAGTTACCGCCAAGTGTAAGAAACGACAGACATAAATTGAAAAGTAAACCATTGTGAAAGGACAGGAATACGAAATATTGACAAGACCAGCGAGCCGACACTAGCCGACCCGATGTTTTTTATTTTTTGCCCACCGCACATTTTTTAAAACAATTGCCGACCCACATTG
>CAZDUU010000053.1:0-8131 GCA_964508675.1 uncultured Bacteroidales bacterium
ATTAAACGGAGATGAAACTTTTGCTTCTATTTTTGATGCTATAAGAGGTGCAAAACACCACATTCACCTCGAATATTATATTTTTGAAGAAGGGAAAGTTGGAAACCAAATAAAAAGCCTTTTAATACAAAAAGCCCACGAAGAGATCCAGGTAAGAATTATTTATGATGATGTTGGCTCCTGGGGATTAAAAAAAGAGTTTATTAAAGAACTTGAAAGTGCAGGAGTGGAAATTTGTGCATTTCTGCCTGTAAGATTTCCTCGTCTGGCGCAACGTCTCAACTACCGTAATCACAGAAAAATTATTGTCATTGACGGAAAAACAGGCTTTATTGGTGGTTTAAATATTGCTGATAGATATTGGTATGGAAAACCTGAGATTGGTGTTTGGCGTGATACACATCTAAAAATCACAGGTGATGCTGTAAACTCACTTCAACTCGTATTTCTTACAGATTGGCATTTTGCAACCGATAAACTTATATCAGACGAAGTTTATTTTCCCGAACTGAAAATAAAAAATCGTTGCATGGTTCAGATTGTAACCAGTGGGCCTGACTCTGATTGGAACAGCATTATGCAGGCATATTTTTATTTAATCAGTACTGCAAAAAAATACATTTACATTTCATCTCCTTATTTTATACCAAACGAAAGTATTTTGACAGCTATTAAAACTGTATCACTGAGCGGAGTTGACGTCCGGCTTATATTGCCCAGTAAATCAGATTCCAAACTGACTTATTACGGATCTTTATCCTATCTGCCCGAACTGATGGAAGCTAATGTTTCAGTTTACAGCTATAAGAAAGGTTTTACGCACAGCAAAATATTAATTGTGGATGATATTGTGTCTTCAGTAGGAACTGCAAATATGGATTTACGCAGCTTCGACCAGAATTTTGAGGCCAATGCATTAATTTACAATGAAGAAATTGCATTCAAATTAAAGCAGATATTCATTGAAGATTTGAAGCAATGCGATAAAATTATTTTAGAAGAACATCTGGCAAAACCTTTTGTAAATCATTTAGCTCAGGGAATAGCCAGAATATTCAGTCCTCTACTCTAACGCATTGAGCTTATTCATGAGTTCATTATAATCCTTTTCAAGATTATTTTCCTTCACAAATTTTGAGGCCTTTGTTAGGCATTCACTTGCCTGCTTTTTTTGTTTTTGAGCGATATAAACTTTTGCCATCTTAATACATGATTTTGCAGAAAAAAGCGGTTGATAGCTATATATCATTTTTGAAAACTCATCGAGTAAAGCAGTATCATTAATTCGTTCGGTCACAAAATCAATTACTAGAGTGACAGCCTTACCTAGGTATTTAGGGTCTTTTTCTGAAGCTTGTTTAAGAAATTCTGATGATTGTTTAACGTATTCCGGATATTTTTTTATTTTATAAAAACCATAGTAATCAAGTAAAAAAGCACTATTCCAAAATTCTTTACCTGTAATATTAAGAGGATTCAGGTAATCAGTTATTTGTTTCTGAACTTCAAAATTGTTTTGGTTTGACATGGTATAAAGAGTACGGCTCATAGTTGAAGTAACTAAACTGTATATTTTTTCGAACCCATGTCTTTCAATGAATTTATCAATATTATTCATAACATACAGGTATTCTCTTGATAAGATACTAGGCCTGTATCTTTCCATTACCTGTACATTAAGTTCGCTTATAAGCTGACTGTCAACCTGAGTTTTGAAATACTCATTTATATCATAAGGGTAATAAACAGAAGCACAGTTAAGAGCATATTTTGCTAGGAATTCGGGCTGACGATTTCCGGATTGATATTTTCTGAGCATACTACCAAAATTATTTATTGTATCCAAAGCCTGCTTCCCAATTGCGATGAAAGTAGCAGTGTCACAAGCCCCGACATAACGATGCTGAATATTTCCTTTTGAATCAATAAATAATAATGTAGGATAAGCGCTTACACCATACTGTCTGGCAAAATCTTTTCCTTCGCCTTTCTCCATATCAAGGCTATAATTAATAAAGTTATCGTTATAATATTTACCCACATTATTATTTGTAAATACATTTTTTGCAAGCCATTTGCAGGGACCACACCAACTTGTATAGCAATCGACAAAAATAAATTTATTGTTTTTTTTAGCCTCATCCATTAACGACTTCAGATTCCCTTCATAGAACTTTATTCCTTGTGTGAATGAAAAAAGAGGAATAAGTAAAAATATCAAACCAAAAATATTTCTCTTCATAAAACGAATGTTTACCCTTTTTTTTACAAATGTATCAAAAAAATCCTAATTTAACTTTAAAAAAGTTGATGAAACAGTTAAACTATTCAATATATTTTTATAGTTTTGCGTCAAATTAAATGTTATTTTATATGGTTGAAGCAATTCAGAAAACATTAAGAGACAGTAAGACAGCACGTTGGACAGCATTGGCAATCGTAGCTTTTACAATGCTCACCGGTTATTTTTTGACGGATGTAATGTCTCCACTTAAACCAATGCTTGAAAAAGAAAAGCTTTGGACAAGTATAGATTATGGTATTTTTACCAGCGCATATGGTTGGTTTAATGTATTCTTGTTGATGCTCATTTTCGGAGGAATGATACTTGACAAAATGGGCGTACGTTTTACAGGTATGGGAGCTGCAATATTAATGGTAATTGGTACAAGTATTAAATATTATGCAATTTCATCCGACTTTCCGGAAGGAAGTACCATTTTAGGTTTAAAATCTCAGGTAGCTTTAGCTTCATTTGGATTTGCATTATTTGGTGTCGGGGTTGAAATAGCGGGTATTACCGTCTCTAAAATTATTGTAAAATGGTTTAAAGGCAAAGAATTAGCTTTGGCAATGGGTTTGGAAATGGCAACTGCTCGTATTGGCACATTACTGGCTTTAGCTGTATCGGTTCCTTTTGCTGAATACTTTAAAAGTGTTTCTGCACCTATTTTATTATGTCTGATTTTGTTAGTTATCGGCTTAATTTCTTTCTTCATCTATACCTTTATGGACAAGAAGTTAGAAGCTTCATTGCCTGAATCAGAAGAACCGGAAGAACCCTTCCGTTTCAGCGATATTTTCCAGATTATCAAAAACAGAGGTTTCTGGTACATTGCTATTCTTTGTGTATTATTCTATTCAGCAGTTTTCCCCTTTATTAAATATGCTTCAGACTTAATGGTAAATAAATACGGATTAAATGAAGAATATGCAGGCTTAATTCCAAGTTTATTACCTTTAGGTACATTATTCCTGACTCCTTTCTTCGGTAACTTATATGACAGAAAAGGGAAAGGTGCCAGCATTATGATTATTGGCGCAATTCTTCTTATTTTTGTACATACAATATTCTCTATCCCATTTTTAAATAACTGGATTATTGCTTTATTTATTGTTATAATTTTAGGAATTGGTTTCTCATTAGTACCTTCAGCAATGTGGCCATCTGTTCCAAAAATTATCCCTGAAAAACAATTAGGTACAGCTTATGCACTTATTTTCTGGATTCAAAACTGGGGTTTGATGGGCGTTCCCGCACTTATCGGATGGGTTTTAGACAAATATTGTATTATAGGTTACAGAGCTTTACCCGATGGAAAGGCAGTTGCTATGTATGATTATACTATGCCAATGATGATTTTTGCAGGATTTGGAGTTTTAGCTTTATTATTTGCATTCTTGCTTAAAGCTGAAGATAAGAAAAAAGGGTATGGTTTGCAACTACCAAATATTAAACAGTAATCTGTTTTACATAAAATATTAAGGCTGTCAATTGTGACAGCCTTTTTTATTAAATTTGCATTCAATTTGATAATAATGAATTTACACTTTGTACCCTTAAATAAATACGATTGCGTAATTGAACATTTCGACGGGACGATTACCATACCTCCTCATGAAAAAAAAAGATATCTGTTTACCTGTGAATACAAAAATAAAATCTTCCTCCTAAACAATATTGATGGTTTTATCTACCAGTATGATATTGAAAAGGACACAGCCATTCAAGTTAATTCTCAAAATTCGGTTTTCTGGAAAGATAAAATTGGACTTTCCTTTTATCAAAATCTTTTCGTTACTTTTGACAATAAAAATCAAGAATTAATTTTCTTAAGTTCAGATAATTCAACTCCAACCAGCACAAAAAAACTCAATATTCCAATTAATAATTTTACGATATGCGAGAACAACATTTGGGTTGTTAACCATGAAGATGCCCAAATCTTACAAATCGATATTGAATCAAACAATATAATAAAAAAATTCTCTTATCAAGGAATTGGCAATACTTCGATAATCATTAAAGATAAACTTATCTATTTAAGCGATTCTGACGAAAACACATTAAAAGTAATCGATATTAATGGAGAACTTAAGTTTGAAGCGATTACCCCGTTTATTGATCCAATAGGTCAGTTATTCCATAAAGACAAGCATTACTTACTTTATAGCGGATTAGTCAATGAAGTTGGATACGATAACCATTGCTGGCAGGAACAAAAACCTTTTTTTCATGAGTTAAAATTACATCACGAAAAGAAGGACAATTACCTGCTGACT
Organism: uncultured Bacteroidales bacterium; assembly: GCA_964508675.1. Lineage (GTDB taxonomy): Bacteria > Bacteroidota > Bacteroidia > Bacteroidales > GWA2-32-17 > Ch61. Next base: position 4,564 of record CAZDUU010000053.1, read on the forward strand.
TCTTCTAATTCATTTGAAGTTGATTTTTTCTATGAAGAAAATTTATTTGACAGTGTAATAAACGAAAAACTACCTTTAACCATCGATTTAGCAATACCTCCGGAAACAAGTCATCAATCTGTAATTGATATACAACCTGTTGGACATGATTTTGAGTTAATTGAAATAAACCATGTAAAATTTGCACGTTTCATAATTAAATACCCAGATGTTAAAGCTATTGGATATAAAGCAAAGCTAAAATTACAAAGTGTAAAATACAATTTTATCCATGAAGATGATTTACTTCTTTTAAATGACGATTTATTATCAGAAGCAGAAAAAACAGATTTAGGGATTAAAAATCCGTATTTCGACCAGTTTACAATAAAAGAAAAGCATACTGACATTGAAGCTGTCAGATATTTGAGGAATCTGGTTTATTCAAAACTTTACTATAAAAAAAATACAAAAGCTTCTTCTTTTGAAGAAGTATTAAAAGATGGTTACGGAACATGTGGTGATTATTCTTCACTTATAATGATTCTATTAAATAAAAATTCCATTTCATGCCAATCAGCTGGGGGGTATAAAGTTCCAAGATTTTACAATGCGACCTCTGGAATAATGAGTGTTTATTATAACCATGCCTGGTTAGAAATCTATAATCATAAAAATGAGCCAATACCCATTGAAAGCAGCTCAGACGACAAGGAATATCATGGACGTTTCTCTGAGGGACAATTTTTAGGTATTGACTGGACACATATAAAATTATATAATGGGAAAGCATATCCTAATTTAATAAATATTCCTTCACACCCCGAGATACATCCATTTGATTTGCTAAAAAAAGCTGGAGTCTTTGTTATTGTAAAAGGAGAATTATAGCCATCCCATGGAAATTTCAATATAGAAAACCAGTATTGACCAAAGCATCGTAATTAAAGTCAATGGAAGAGCGGGCTTTAAAAAGTCCCAAAACTTAATTTTTATTCCCGATTTTCTGGCAGACTCTATTACAATTAAGTTAGCAATAGCACCTACAATAGTTGCATTCCCGGCCAAAGTAGAAGATGAAGCTAGTGCCATCCATAAAGCTTTAGAAGCAGCTAATTTGAAAAAAGGAATCATTAATATTGTAAAAGGGACATTGCTAACAACTTGTGACCCTATCAAGCTCAGAAGATGTACGGATAAAATCCCGTCAAATCCTCTGTTTACCTGAGCATACTGTAATAATCCGTCTAAAAGACCTACTTTTTCAATTACCTTTATTACAATAAATAAAGAAGAGAAAAACAATATTAAAACCCAATCTACCTTATCAATAATTCTTCTTGGTTTGATATGTCCAAAAATCATAACTAATGAGGCTCCACTCAGTGCAATTACAGAAATCGAAAGGTTCAATATTTTACCAAAAAAGAATGCTATGATTACACCTAAAAAAATAGGAACAGAAAACCGCAACGAATCGAACCTATAACTCCACTTCTCATCAGGTTGGTTAATAGGCCTAACCACATTAAATTCGCTTTTGAAGAATAACCGGACAAAATAAATGATAATAAATAATCCGACTACTGAAACAGGTAGTAAATAAAGAATAAATGAACCATAAGAAATACCACTATTAATGCCAATAAGCATATTTTGAGGATTTCCTGTAATTGTCATGACGGATCCGACATTGGAGGCCAAAATTTCTGCAATTAGATAAGGTAAAGGATTCAATTTTGAACTCCGGCATATTAAAATAATAATGGGTGTAAACATTAACACAACAGCATCATTCACTAAAAAAGCCGATGCTATTCCAGTTAAAAACACAATATAAGTTAATAATCTTCGCTGATTTTTTGCCAAGTTAATCGATTTCTCCGTCAGATAGTTGAACAATCCGTCAGCCTGAAGTGATGCGATAATAATCATCATACCCAAAAGCAATGTAATTGTATTAAAATCAATCGCATATACGGCTTCTTCAAATGTCATTACGCCAAATAATAACATTGAAACAGCACCAAAAAATGCTGCTGAAGGCCTGTCTATATTAAGCCAGGGCAAACGGGTAAATATTATACCGGTGTAGGTAATAATAAAAATAATTAATGCAACTATCTGGATACTCATATATTATAAAATTGAGCTGGCAAGTTCTGCTAAATAACTTCTTTCTCCTTTAACTAAATTAACATGAGCAAATAATTCCTGTCCTTTCATTCTATCGGTCAGATATGTCAAACCATTTGATTTGCTATCCAGATAAGGTGAATCAATTTGTTCGATATCGCCTGTAAACACAAGCTTACTTCCCTCACCTGCCCTGGTAATAATTGTCTTAACTTCGTGAGGAGTTAAGTTTTGTGCTTCATCCACAATAAAGAAAACATTTGAAAGGCTACGTCCGCGAATATAAGCCAAAGGCTCTATTACCAATGTTTCGTTTTTCAGCATTTCATCAATGGTCTTAACTTCTGCTGAATCTGTTTTAAATTTGTATTTAATTACATTCAGATTATCAAATAAAGGTTGCATGTATGGACCAATCTTTTCTTTAATATCGCCCGGTAAAAAGCCCAAATCTCTGTTCGATAGAGGAACAATAGGACGTGCTACTAAAATCTGATTGTATTTTTTGCGCTGATGAAGTGCTGCCGCCAATGCCAATAAAGTCTTACCTGTTCCTGCACGACCTGTGATTGCCATTAATTGCACAGTTTCTCTAAACAAACCGTCTAAAGCAAAAGTCTGTTCAGCATTTCTTGGTTCTATTCCAAAAGCTTTCTTTTTTTCAACTCTCTGGAACATTTTTGTGTAAGGATCATAATGCGAAAGAACGGACAATTTTGTGTTCTTTAAAATATAATATTGGTGTGCAACCAACCCATCAGGAACTTTAACCTCATCTTCAGGGACTCCCATAGGGTCATCATATAATCTTTGTATCAATTCACCCGGAAATCCTTCTAAAGTAGGAATCACATCATTAACCTGATCCAGATTCTGAACTTTATCTGATTCGTAATCTTCGGCATCGATTCCCAAAGATTTTGCTTTCATTCTCAGATTAATGTCTTTACTTACCAATATTACTGGAACCTTGGTATTAGACGAAGACACGTAATCTGCTATTGCTAAAATTCTGTGATCAGGAGTTTTTTCAGGAAATGATTCTGCCAGTTTTTTTGAATATTCTTTCCCTGTTTCTACATAAAGCTTACCTAAACCTTTTCCTAATGGAATACCATCCTTAAATTGTCTTTTACCAGCTAAATGGTCCAACTCACGGGTAAATTCCCTGGCATAATAGCTAATTAAATCACTCCCTTTTTTCATTTTATCCAGTTCTTCCAATACAACTATCGGAATAACCAAATCATTTTCTTCAAATTTGTAAATACATCTGTAATCGTGTAAAATTACGTTTGTATCCAGAATAAAAATCTTTTTCTTAGCCATAACTTTTAATTTTTAAAACATCATATTTTACGAAGATAGTTTTATTTGGTTTTGGCTTTTATCCATTTTTTGTAAAAGATATACACGTAAATGTGTTAATAAAAAAAGCGGAGAACTTTTTGGG
>CAZDUU010000054.1:0-8026 GCA_964508675.1 uncultured Bacteroidales bacterium
AAGAAGCTGGTTATGAAAACACCATTGGCAGTTACAACGATTTCATAGGATTAAATTCTGGTCATAATAATGTTAATGGTCTTTACAACATATTCTTAGGTTATTATACCGGTTATTTTTCCAACACGGGTGATAATAATATCTTAATCGGAACAAGAACTGGTTATTTCATGGACAGTGCAAACTATAATATAATGATCGGAAATTACGGCGGCTATTATACCGATAACGGAAGTTATAATACCTATATAGGATACAGAAGTGGATATAACACCACTTCAGGTGAAAAAAATATTTTTATGGGTTATACCTCAGGCTATAAAAACACTACAGGTTCCAGCAATTCATTTATTGGAAATAATAGCGGTTATAGTAATACTACCGGTGAAAAAAATGTATTCTTAGGATACTATAGCGGTTTTAATTCAACTACAGCTTCTAACAATACTTTTATTGGAACTGAAAGTGGTTATTGGGATACAACCGGATATAAAAATATATTCATGGGTTATCGAGCTGGCTATTCAAACAGAAACGGACATCAAAATGTTTTTATTGGTGATCAGGCCGGATATACAAATGTGAGCGGAAATCAAATTGTTTGTATTGGAGATAGTGCAGGTAGTAAGAACACCGCCAGCAACAATATTTTTATAGGAAGTCAGGCTGGAAGAAGTAATACCACAGGAAATAACAATGTTTTTTTAGGAAACATTGCCGGCAGCGGAAATACAACCGGAGCTGGGAATACTTATATTGGCTGGGGAACAGCTATTCAAAACAACGGTTCTAATAATGTAATGATAGGTTATTGGGCAGGATTATTAGCAACAAATAGTTCAAACAACTTATTTATTGGACAGGGAGCAGGAGTTGCCAATACAGGAAATGATAATATTTTCTTTGGTTATGCAACAGGTAACGGATCTTACTCGAATAACATATACATTGGGAATCAATTACAAACCAGTGCCAGTAATACATTACTAATTGAAGGAAGTGGCGATGAAACAAATCCTCTCATATACGGAAATTTTTCCTTGAACAGAGTTGCTTTTAACAGGAACAACTCCAACTATCCTCTCCAGGTAGGAACAGACGGAACTAATGGTAATGGAGCATATCTAACAGCAGGTGGAACATGGACTAGTACTTCATCAAAAATATTAAAAGACAGATTTGTAGAGTTGAACAAAAATGATCTTCTCAATAAAATTGAGCAATTAGATATTGAATCTTGGTTCTACAAAGGAACCCAAGAAAAACATATAGGCCCTGTTGCCGAAGATTTTTACCAGGCTTTTGGCACCGGTGTATTAGATGAACCTAATTATCTGGGAAAATCACTTGCTGCTTCTGATGTAGCCGGAGTTAGTTTAGCTGCTGTCAAAGAACTTATTAAAGAAGTAAAGCAATTAAGAAATGAATTAGATGAATTAAAAAACACGAATAATCAATTAAACAACGAACTTATCAGACTTAAATCAAATAACAAATAAATATGAAAACAAATATTATCAGACTTAGAAAAATATTTTTTTTCCTATTAATTATATCATCAACTGTTATCCGGGCACAGACACCTCAGGGGTTTTCATATCAGGCAGTTGTACGAAACGCACAGGGAAATATTGTACAAAATCAGAATGTTTCTTTTAAGTTCAGTATTATTGAGAACAGTGCTACCGGCAATATTGTATATATAGAAACACAGCAAGCTACAACAAATAATCTTGGATTAGTTGTATTATCTATTGGAAATGGAACTGCTCTGCAAGGAATATTTTCTGATATCCAATGGGGAAATGCTGCTCACTTTCTCAAAGTCGAGCTTGATATAGCCGGAGGAAGCATTTTTGTGGATATGGGAACAACTCAATTATTGAGTGTACCATATGCCATGCACGCACAAACAGCCGAAAATGCACAAGTGTACAATGCAGGGAGTGGCCTGACACTTAGTAATAACACCTTCTCACACGATAATCACAGTGGTGATATTAGTGGATCCACAACATTAACAGTTACAGGAATTCAAGGAGCCCCCATAAGTTCAACTCCGCCTGTGTCAAATCAGGTTCTACAATTCGATGGGAGCAACTGGTCTCCTGTTCAACCCTCAAACTTAATTAATGCCGGAAACGGTTTAAATTATTCAGGAAATACACTAAATACTTTATGGAGTCAGACCGGAAATGATATTTACAACAATAATTCAGGTCGCGTAGGGATAGGTTTAAATACTCCTTCAGGAAAAGTAACTATTCAGGGTGATACATCAAATGTTCTTTTTGAAGTCAGAGACAGAAACGGAATTCCGGTTTTTGTTGTTTATCAGGATAGTATTCAGGCGTTTGTAAGTAACCTGGGAGCTAAAACCAATAAAGGATCTTTTGCTATTAACGCAAAATCGCAAACTAAAGCAGGAGTACATAATGTATTCAGAGTTGTACCTGACAGTATTGTTGAGATCAGAGACAGAAACGGTTTACCTGTTTTTAAAGCCTTTGAAGACAGCGTTCATATTTTTATATCAAATAATAGTACCGGAACAAAGACAAATAAAGGTTCGTTTGCTGTAAATGCTAAAACACAATCAAAAACACCTGTCCAACCCTATCTTGATGTGAATGTTGACACTATGCAAATTATTGATCCAAGCAAAAACAGGATTCTTTGGTATCCGGCTAAATCTGCATTTTTAAGTGGGCGAGTTTTAATTGAAAGCCCTGATAGCGTAGGTACAAATTCTGTTTCTATTGGTTTTGAAACAAAGGCAAAAGGGAACTGGTCACAGGCTATGGGATATCAATCATATGCACGAGGTAATTATTCCATGGCTATTGGAAAAAACTCTGCAGCTAATTTTGATAATTCTTATGCTTTTGGTGAAAATGTACATGCAAAAGCTTTTGATTCCTATGCTTTCGGTTCAAATGCTATAGCCGAAGGTGTTGGAAGCTATGCTTTCGGTTCAGCAGGCAGAGATACTTTAGGTAATTTATTAAGCAATTATACAAAAGCAACCGGAATTGGCTCCTATTCATTTGGAGGTGGATGTGTTGCCAGTGGAACTAATTCATTTGCGTTTGGGATGAATGACTCAGCTATCGGTGTAAACTCGGTTTCGATGGGAGCTTACTCAAAAGCATATGGATCATATAGTTTTGCATTTGGTTTTCCTTCATTTGGTGGATACCCAGCAACCACAACCATTACCAGCGCAAATAATGGCTGTATAGCAATTGGAACTGCAACACAGGCATCAGGAACAGGGTCTATTGCAATGGGGAGATATTCTTTTGCAAGTGGCACAAATTCAATTTCGATCGGTTATGGTATTCCGGGGACATTCTTATCATCTCCTAATTATAATTCAGCATCGGGAAACTTATCTTTAGCAGTTGGTTATGGCAATGCAGCCTCCGGAACCGGAGCATACGCTATTGGATATGATAATTATTCCGCAGGTGATTATGCCTTTTCGTTTGGAACCGGATTATTTGCCCCAACATATGGACAAATGTCATTAGGAAGATATAATGCTTCTATCCCAGGAACAGCTGACAGCTGGGTTGCTACAGATCCTGTTTTTGTTGTTGGTAATGGACAAACATCTGGCACCAGATCAAATGCCTTAACTATATTAAAAAATGGAAATATTGGAATTGGCGTAACCGCACCTGACAATAAACTTGATGTGGTAGGAACTTTTCAGTTAGGAAATGGTACCAGCTTCTCTAAACTCCAGGCGGGAACATATACAGTTGGATCAAATGCAAGCACTGGTGTAAAAGTTGTTACATTAACATTTCCATCAGCTTTTACCACGGTACCTAAAATTGTAATAACACCTAGAAACGAAAATGGAATTAATGATATTGTAGTCATTTCGACAAGAAATATTACTACAACAAATGCTGTGATATTAATTTACAGGGTTGATGCTGCCGGAGGCACATGGGGTCAGAATCTTCAATTCGATTGGTTTGCATGGGAATAAAAAAAATATATAAATTTATGAAACACAACTTTTTTAGCTTATTATGCATAAGCTTAATTTTTACAACGTTGAATTCATGGGCTCAGGTCCCACAAAGTTTTTCTTATCAGGCCGTTGTTCGTGATGCTCAGGGTAATATTATCCAGAATCAAAATGTAGCATTCCAGTTTAGCATAATAGAAAACAGTTCAACTGGCAATACTGTTTACCGCGAAACACAATTTGCTACAACAAACAACCTTGGTTTGGTTATTCTTGCTATTGGGAACGGCACAGCTCAACAAGGAACTTTTTCAGGTATTCAATGGGGAAATGCTACTTACTTTCTTAAAGTCGAACTAGATATTACCGGAGGAAGCAACTTTATTGACATGGGAACTACCCAATTATTGAGTGTTCCTTATGCTCTGCATGCCCAAATTGCTGATAATGTTCAAACATATACAGCAGGAAACGGAATCAGCATTACAGGAAACGTAATTCAAAACACCGCCCCCGATCAGATTGTAAATATTAACAATGGAACCGGAATATCTATTTCAGGAACATATCCAGACTATACGGTTACTAATAACGCACCAGACCAGGCAGTAAACATTTCGGGCCAGGGAGCCACCTCTGTTACAGGCACTTATCCCAATTTTACCATTAGCTCCACAGACAATGTAAATGATGCGGACGCTGATCCAACCAATGAAATTCAATCACTCAGCTTAAACGGGAGTCAGCTTAGTATTTCATCTGGAAATACAGTAACTTTACCAACAAGTTCTTTTACAGCCGGTAACGGAATAGATATTTCAGGAAATACCATTAACACTGTATGGACAAAAAGTGGAAATAATATCTATAATAATAACAGCGGAAGAATTGGAATAGGCATTACAGCTCCAACCGGCAAAATGACCATTCAGGGCGACACTTCCAATATACTATTTGAAGTAAAAGACAGATACGGAATTCCGGTTTTTGTTGTATATCAGGACAGTGTTCAGGTTTTTGTCGATGCTACTTCAGCAAAAACCAATAAAGGCTCATTTGCTGTAAATGCAAAAAATCAAAGTAAAACAGCGCCCACATCATATCTAAGAGTAGCTCCTGATAGCTCACGTATTTATACCGAAAGTCCTACTGCCGGTTTTGGGGTTCGCGATTTAAGCGGTGGCACTGCTACCAGTTATATGAATCTTACTCCGCAAAATTATTTTATAGGACACGAAGCAGGTGCAGATATTATTAACGGCATATATAATAATGTTATGGGATATTATGCTGGCTCATCCCTGACTAATGGCTCCAATAATTCAATTATTGGCTATAATGCAGGTAAAAGCTTAACTACGGGGAGCAGCAACATTGTAATTGGATATGAAGCAGCAAAAAATGCAACAACGATGGTTTATAATACTGTTATGGGTTATAGTGCTGGATTTAACTTAACCAGCAGTCAGCAGAATGTATTAATCGGCTATGAAACAGGATATTCAACTACATATGGTTCACTCAATACAGCTTTAGGTTCCTTTGCACTTCATAATAATATTATTGGTTCGTCCAATGTTGCTGTAGGAAACAATGCCATGTATTCAAACACAGACGGGTTAGGAAACACTGCTACCGGAAGTGAAGTTCTATATAGCAATACTTCCGGTTCATACAATACTGCTAATGGTTTGAACAGTTTACATGGGAATACAGTCGGAAATAATAACTCAGCTTATGGTTATTATTCCATGTACAATAATACAACAGGATCTGATAATACCTCCATTGGATCAAGCAGCATGTCCGGTAATTTAACCGGTATCAATAATACTGCAATGGGTTCTTATGCTTTATCTCAAAACACTTCCGGAAACTACAATGTAGCTATTGGAGCATTCTCATTACCCGCAAACAATTCTAGCTACAATACTGCCATTGGCTGTTATTCTTTATATGTAAACACAAGTGGCTCGTGGAATACGGCTTTAGGTGGAGGTTGCCTTAGAAACAACACAATAGGTTCTGATAATGTAGCGGCAGGCTATTCTGCAATGCAAGAAAATACTTCCGGAATTAGTAATTGCGCTTTTGGAAACTATGCATTATTATTAAATACCTTAGGTAATTATAATGTAGCTATTGGTATTTCATCACTTTATGGTAATACAAGTGGCGCAGAAAATACAGCTATTGGTACTTCAAGTATGGTTTCAAATGCAAATGGTGGAAAAAACACTGCTCTTGGTATGTATTCTTTATTCAACAACAATTCCGGAAATTACAATACTTCTCTCGGGCACAGTTCTTTATATACCAATACAACAGGAAGCAATAATGTTGCAGTTGGTTATTATTCTTTATACAATAATACAGCTTCGGGAAATACTGCTGTCGGATATAATTCAATGAAACAAAATACCAACGGATATTATAATTCCGCTTTTGGAAATAATGCTATGTATAGTAATACAACAGGAAATGCAAACACTGCAATAGGCGACTATACATTTTACTCAAATTCAACTGGTAGCTATAACTCAGCCATTGGCCAATATGCTCTTTATCAATCTACAAGCAATGACAACACCGCTTTAGGCTACAGAGCGCTCTATTATACCACATCAGGTGGACAAAATACTGCTGTTGGCGAATATGCCGGCCCCGGTTCTGGTTCTGGAAATTTATTGGCTACAATAGCTATTGGCTATAATGCACAACCAACAGCAGATTATTCAGCAAGGATTGGTAATGCTTGGATTAGTAGCATTGGTGGATATGCCGACTGGACTAATTTTTCGGATAAAAGATTTAAAAGTAATGTTCAGGAAAATGTACCCGGACTCGACTTTATTTTAAAATTAAAACCTGTAACGTATAATTTAGATGTTAAGAAAATAAATGAAACACTTGGTCAGGAAAACAATAATGATGATGCACTTCGCTCCGGGAAAGAATCTGTAATATATACCGGTTTCTTAGCTCAGGATGTTGAAAATGCTGCAAAAGAACTTGGCTATGATTTTAGTGGAGTTGATAAACCCAAAAATAATCAGGGATTCTATGGGTTAAGATATGGAACCTTTGTTGTTCCTATAGTAAAAGCTATTCAAGAGCAGCAAAATACAATCATCAACCTCACTAAAGAAAATGAGTTATTAAAAAAAGCAAGTGATGAACAGAAAGAGCTTATTAATAACTTAATTCAGCGAATCGAACAATTAGAAAACAAAAAATAGTTAATTTTGCAATCATAATTTTAATTTAAACATCATGAAGAAATTAGTTTTTGTATTAACCGGAATTATTTACTTTAGCTTATTTGCAAACAATTTATCAGCACAGGTTCCTCAAAGTTTTTCTTATCAGGCTGTAGTTCGTGATGCAAGTGGCAATATTCTTCAAAATCAAAATGTCTCCTTTCAATTTAGTATTATTGAAAATAATGCAACAGGAAATGCAGTTTACGTGGAAACGCAGCAGATTATGACGAATAATCTCGGTTTGGTTATTCTGGCAATCGGAAACGGTTCTGTTCAACAAGGAACCTTTTCAGGTATTCAATGGGGAAATGCACCTCATTTTCTAAAAGTTGAACTTGATATTGCTGGAGGAAGTAATTTTATAGAAATGGGAACAACTCAGCTACTAAGTGTACCTTATGCTTTACATGCTCTAACTGCCGATAACGTGCAAACACTCACTGCAGGAAATGGAATCAGCATCACAGGGAACGTAATTGAAAACACTGCACCTGATCAAATCGTCAATATTACCGGACAAGGCGCAACTACAGTCAGTGGTTCATATCCCAATTTCACTATCTCTTCCACTGACAATAACACATCCTATTCAGCTGGAAACGGAATTGACGTAACAGGAAATATAATTACCAACACCGCACCAGACGTACCTGTTAACATTTACGGACAAGGTGCTACTACTATTTCAGGAACTTACCCAAACTTCACTATTTCTTCTACTGACAACAACACTACATACGTTGCAGGCTCCGGGATAAGTATTACAGGGAATACCATT
>CAZDUU010000055.1:0-7999 GCA_964508675.1 uncultured Bacteroidales bacterium
TAAGTATTTAAGAGGAATTAAACGGAATTTAAAAAGAGTGGAAATTTTTAATTAAGGCTTGTGGAGATTCCTTCTTCTCGTTAAAAATAACGAGACTCGGAATGACAGTATAGGAGGAAGTACGAAGTTTGATTAAAATTTAACTTTGTTATAGAAAACTTATGTTTGTATAAACTTTCTTTTGCTTGCCCAAAAAGTCAAGGCTTCGACGTGCTCAGCCTGACTTATTAGTAAACTATTGAGACATCGGGACGGTCTATTTTGTCAGCAAAAGCAGTAAAATATGAGACGGGTTATAGCTTGTGTGTAATGAGGGTATATTTTAGCTGCGGTCTCGTTTTATAAAACGAGACGAGACTTGCCTTCAAAAGAGACGATTTTTTGCTACTTTTTTCTAAAAAAAGTTGAAAATTATCCTGAACTCAGAATGTAAGTTTTAATTCCTGAACAAGTACCACTAAGTTGTATTCTCTAAATTCGATGTGTATTAAGAATTGAGGAGATACTTCGACATGCTCAGCATGACAGTTATGAGTTTGGTTAAAAAGGATTCATAAAACTAGTAAAGCCACTGTTCTACATTGCTTAAGGTTTCGTAAAGTGAAAGTGTATCGGGAATTTCGCTGCTGTTTTTGTAAAAGTCAATGTCTTTGTAAAACAAAACCTTCAGCTCTTTTGATGATGTTTCGATAGATTTGGTGCTGATAACCTTAATTTTTCTGTTTTTTGTATGTTCATAAAAATCAATAATCGCGATGGCTTTAACCTCATGCCAGTTATCATTCACTTTTACAGCATAAGTTCCGGGAGGAGGAAGCAGCTTGCACTCTTCTTCAACATTTAAAACATAAAATTCGTTTTCTTTTTCCCAGTTTCCAATCAGCAAATAATTATCATCGAGGCATGCGTTGGCTTTCTGAATCTCGCCCTGCATAATTGCCTGTCGAATACGCGTACTGCTTACTGACTCATGTTCTATTTCCAATGCGGGTAGTTGTTCCACCCAAAACCCCAATACTTTTCCCAAATCAAAAAGAATCTGGTAATTCCCTTCGCGGTTGTGTCCGAAATTATGGTTAAAGCCAACAACAACAACTTTTGCATTCAGCTTTTGATGCAATATTTTTCGCGCATAATCGATAGATGAGGTCTGTGCGAACTCCTTGGTAAATTCAATTATGAACAGATGCTGTAAACCGGCTTTTTCCAAAGCTAGGATCTTTTCTTCCTGCGAATAAATCAGGAACAATTCTTTCCCTACGCTTTCAGGATAGAGCACTTTTCGCGGATGAGGATGAAAGGTAATAAGAACAGATTCACCGTCAATCTGCCCGGCAATGATGTTTAACCTTTTGATAATTGTTTTATGTCCCAGATGTACCCCGTCAAACGAACCGGTAGTTACAACGGCGTTTTTTATTGTATGAATATCGTCAAAACTCCTGTAAACCTTCATCTTCTGCTATGAATGTTGAATATAAAACGCTATTTTCTCAAGTGAAGTAATCATATCGTACTCTTCCAGATAAACACTCTCCGGGACTCTCAGACGCGCCGGAGTGTAATTCATTATTCCCTTTATTCCTGCAACGACCAGCTGTTCGCACACAGCAGTAGCTGTTTCAGGTGGTGTTGTAATAATTCCGATATTTATTTTCTCTTTTCTCACTACCTCGTACATTTCGCTTACGGAATAGCATTTAACTCCGCTGATAAAGTTATTTATCTTCGTCATGTCATTATCAAAAGCAGCCATAATTCGCAATTTGGAGCGACGACCGTTAAAATAGCCGGTAATAGCACGCCCCAGATTTCCCATACCCACAATGCAGACGTTTGTAGAATCTTCGTTATCAAGTATTTCAGAAAGTTTGTCGAGTAAATCTTTTATATTATAACCTTTCCGCAACGTACCACTATAACCAATCAACATTAAATCGCGACGTACCTGAACCGGTGTAATATGCAATAATCCGGCTAAATCGTGTGAGTAAATGTATTCCTGTGTCGAAATAAGTTCAATAAGCAATCGACGATACAGGCTCAATCGTTCTACTGTCTTTTCGGGAATGTTAGTTAGCTTCATGTTTTGCTTTTTTAAACTTGATTACGATAATTGTTCCTTCATTTTCTTTGCTTGTAACCGAAATTTCAGCCTGGTAGTATTCACATATCTTTTTTACAATGGATAATCCAAGACCGCTGCCTGAAATATTCTGTGTCTTAGCGTTCTTTATACGCACAAATTCATCGAAAACCTTTTTCACTTCTTCTTCAGACATTCCTATTCCGGTGTCCTTCACTCTTATAAAAATATTATCTGAGAAAGCTTCTATTGCAATTTTTACATCGCCATTATTTTTATTGTATTTAATGGCATTTGATAAAAGATTATTGAAAATGATTTCAATTTCTTCTTCGATAGCATCTAAAAAAACTTCTGACGGCCCTTCGTAGTGAATTTTTACAGATTTTTGAATGGCCAGTGGAGTAAACGTATCCATAGATACTGCAGCCACTTTAGCCAGATTGACCGGAATCAGCCTTCGTTCTTTCTGTCCTGTTTCAATCCGTGTCAAATCGAGCAGGTCGAAAATCAGGTTTCGCATATTCTGAATTCTGAAAAGGGAGCGGTCTATCACTTCTTCATAAGCTACCAAATCATTTCCTGCCTGACGTTCCTTCATCATTTTCAGATAGCCTTCGATAATGTTTAACGGAGTTTTCAGTTCATGCGATAAAACCGATAAAAATTTAAAGCGGACCACTTTACCCTGCGTATTCAATTGCTTGGTCAATCCTCTCAGAAAAACGTGCCGCGCCACGGTTTCCATTGTTGTTCTAAGTTCCTGTGGTGTAAAAGGTTTTGGAATAAAGTCGTAAGCGCCTTTGCGTGTTGCCTGTACAGCGACTTCCAATGATGCGTAGCTGGTAATCATAACAACAATTATATCCAGTTTTTCTTTTTGAATATAATCGAGTACTTCAAGTCCCTGGATACCAGGCAATTTATTATCAAGAAGTATTACCTGCGGAACATAAGAATTTATCTGTTCAATACCTTCTTCTCCCGAAGCGGCTTCTTTCACTTCAAAAACAATTTCATCTTCCAGGAAAGGAAAATTCACTTTGTATTGGTTCAAAATACGAGTAACTCCGCTTCTTATACCCGCCTCGTCATCTATTACTAATATTTTAAGAACTTCCATAATTATTTAATATATTGATCAATTATTTTTTGAATGTATTTAAAATCTTTTCCTTTGTCAATCACAGCGTCAACATTGAGCCAAGATTGAGAACCTTTGTTATTCTCATCAAACGAAATCCCCAATTCCGAGCTGACTGCTGTCAGCATGATAACCGGCATATCGGGGTATTTTTGTTTTAGTTTACGTGCTAAAACAAAACCGGCATCGTTGGTTTCCATCATTAAATCAATAAGTGCTATATCGGGTTTATGTGTTTCGTAGAAATTTTCGGCATCTCGTGAGTTATTAAACGACATAACCTTATAATTGGCCTGCGAAAACCAAATTTTCGATTGCAGTAAAAAATCGTAATCATCGTCAACTAAAAGAATGGTTGCCATATGCTAATTTTTTGGAAGTTTTACAATAAAAACAGTACCCGTAGGACCTTTTGATGCATCTGCATTTGACTCAACTTCAATTATTCCTTTATGCATTTTTACAATGCCGTACACAATCGGCAATCCTAATCCATTTCCCACACCAATAGGTTTTGTGGTAAAGAAAGGCTCATAAAGCTTGGATTTATTTTCTTCGGGAATACCAGTTCCATTATCCTTTACTTTAATCACCATATAGTTTGATTCTGTTGTCAGAATTACTTCAATCTTTCCTTTCTCCGGAATAGCGTCAGATGCATTTCTGATGAGGTTTATCAGTACCTGCATCATCTGATCGGCATCGAGTACCACGTTCATTTTTTCTGCATCAGCTATCACTTCTGTTCGCACTCTTTCGGGTATTACTACAGAATCGATCGCCTTATTTACCAATGTTACCAAATCGGTATCAGTAGCATTTACCTGGTTTCTCCGTGCAAAATTCAATAATCCGTTTACAATTTTTTTACAACGATTTCCCTGTTCTACAATCAGTTCCAAGTCGTTTTTCATCTGCGAATCGGCGGGACAATCTTCCAATAAAATGTTGCAGTACATTACAATGATTCCCAAAGGATTGTTCAATTCATGAGCAATGCCGGCAGATAATTGTCCCATATGGGCTAATTTTTCGGCTTGTTTTAATGCAATCTGAGCAGAGGTCAATTTATCGTTGGTCAGTGCAAGATCTTTTACTGATCTATGAAGACTTTCAATGGTAAAGGGAAGACACATTTCTGTTTCTGCAATTCCTTCTATAATGGCAATGGCATGGTCGATACAGGTTGAATATCCGCATGCACCGCAATTTAGCATGTCAGA
Organism: uncultured Bacteroidales bacterium; assembly: GCA_964508675.1. Lineage (GTDB taxonomy): Bacteria > Bacteroidota > Bacteroidia > Bacteroidales > GWA2-32-17 > Ch61. Next base: position 4,454 of record CAZDUU010000055.1, read on the forward strand.
AGCGGTATTCTTTCCCATTTTTTTCAGTACCTTATCAATATCATCATACGAAGGAGCCGGAATGCGTCTGTCAAGAGATTCAAATGAGGTGGACAAATCCAAATCAGAAAATTCGTTTAATGACTTATTGAATTCTTCTTCGTTGGTTTCAATAATCCTTTGTTTGGCGTATTCTACAAGTATATTTTGTTTAATAAATTTGCTAACAAAGGGATTTGTGATACCCGGCCCCATGATGCAACCTTCGCAACAAAGCAATTCTAAATGTTTTTCTCTGTTTTTATCGTCGGAAAACCATTTTATAGCCTGTTGCATATCTTCTTTTCCCTGAGCTACCAGAAATTTATTTTCAATCAGATTATGATAACGCCCCATTGTTTGAGACAATCCAAAATTTACCGGGAATACCATGGCTTTATATGCTTTGGGATAATCAAAATCACAGGGAAATGAAGAATCAATATTGATGTTTCTTATACTGAACAGACTTCTCAGTTCTTTAAAGGTAATTGCGATATCTACCTCTTCACTTTCAACCTTTTTAGAAATACAAGGGCCGATAAACACTAATTTTACGTCATTTCCGTAATGCTTTCTAACAGCCCTCGATGTTGCAACCATTGGCGAAACAATCGGGGCCAGATTTTCTGTCAGTTCCGGATAATACTGACGGACAAAAAATGTAACAGCAGGACAATCAGAGGTAATATAGACATTTTCGCTATTATTGTATAATTCCCTGTATCGTTTTGCGACCAATTCAGCTCCGAATGCAACTTCCACAATATGTTCAAAGCCAAGCTTCCGTAGAGAACCAATTACTTTTTTATAATCATCAGCTTCGCAAAACTCAACGGGAAAACTGGGAGCAAGCAAAGCAATTACTTTATTTTCGTTTTCGAGCAAAGACAAAACATCTTGCTCATTACGGACAAATGTTTTTGCATTTTGGCTGCATACTTTTATGCAGTTACCGCATCCTATACAACGTTCATTAATAACTTCGGCCTGACCATTATTTATTCTAATAGCCTTTGCAGGGCATTCACGCACACAGGTAAAGCAAACCCTGCATTTTTCGGGTAATGTGTAAACAAGTTTATTTATATTCTTAAACTTCATAGTTCGTCAGTTACGTTTGTAAAAATCAAATCACCGTTTTCAGACTTCTTTTTCATTTCCTCGCATATAGAAGTAATTTGAATATTTCTTTGAGGATAACGAATCAGTGATTTGTCTGAAAGTTCATACCACATTTTATAAAACGATTTGACATCTATCCCAGTATTCCCGAATGAGGCACCACCACCCCACATGCAACCATCTGGACAAGCTAGAACTTCAATAAAATCGGGATGTTTTTCGCTCCACTGCTTTAAAGCTGCATCAATATTTTTTAAGCCATTAACAATACCAAAAGAATATTCTTTTTTCCCGATTGACATTGTAAACATACGAACATCACCTTCAGTCCTTAGTTCTTCCATTATTTTTTTATCCAGCTCTTTTGAGTCCTTTTCCAAATAAAGCATACGAACCAATGCCTCCGTTAAACCGCCTGCAATAAATGGCAGATATGATAATCCGCTGAACAAATGGAAGGGTTCTTCGAATTTATATGTAGTTTTTGCTGCATCCGAAGTCGATGTCAGTTGCCGTATTTTCAGCAACTCACGAACAGTATATGCAGAAATTTTCTTTGAGCTGTATGAATAAACGTGTTTGTTGGCAAGACAGGTAGTGAATTCATGAATCTGAAATGCCTGATGGGGTTTTAAAAACTCTAATATTTGCTGTAAGATATGTACCGGTTTTTTGATTTTAGAAAGCTGATATTGTTCCGCTTTTTTATTCTTTTTAAAGTACAATTCTGCAGAAGGACAATAGGTTGACATCAATGTTTTTCCTTTGTCTTTTACCTCTTTCAGCTCTTTCAGCAACTCCATCAGATAAACATCTATGACAGTATTGAGGCTGAACACATTTGATGACGCTGACTTTGATATGGTAATCAGTGCATGGTTTTCTTTAGAACGTGAACTTGAGTTAAGTTCATTTATTGATTTGTCAAATTCCAAAAGAGGTGAAAGTACAGAAACCGTTTCATTGTTTTTCAGGTCTGAAGAAGCAAAATAAGAAGTAATATTTTCTTTTTCGGACAAAGACGCTGTAGGACAAATGATCAGACATTTTCCGCAGAAGACACAAGCCGATTGATTTAAAAGCTTGCCAAATTCAGGTTCTACGCGTGCCTTAACTCCTTTTTTATTAAACTGTAAAACATTACATCCCTGAATTTCATTACAAACACTAACGCATTTCCCGCATAAAATACATTTAGCGTATTCACGAACTATTGCTGCTGACGATTTATCATTATTAAGCGGAATTTCTTTTTTATAAAAACGGCGCTGTTCCAGATTTAAATCTCCTGCTAAATGGCGAAGTTCGCAATTCCCATTTTTGGAACAATAAAGACAATCGTCCGGATGATTTGACAAGAGCATTTCAAGCAACATTCGTCTTATTCTGAGCAATTGAGGACTATGTGTTGTAACATTCATCTCCTCGTTCACTTTGGTGCTGCAGGAGGGAATATATGCCTGATTATTTTCGTCATAAACCGTGCAAATGCGACATGGATATTCCGGTGTGCATCCGTCCATATGACACAGCGTAGGAACTTTTATTCCGTTCCTTATAAGCACGTCAATCAGGAGTTCTCCTTTGCTTACAGGAACTTTAGTGCCATTTACCTGAATATTTAAGTTCGATGTCTTCTTCATTTTTTATTTAAAGCTAATTGCACTAAACTTACAAACATTAAAACAGATGCCGCACGAGACACATTTATCCTGAACAATAAAATGCGGATGCTGAACAACTCCGACAATAGCGTTTTCCGGGCATTTATTATAGCATACATGACACCCAGTACATTTATCCACATCAATAACATATAATTTTAGATGAGAGCAGACGCCGGCCTTGCAATGTCTTTCATACAGATGTTCTTCCACCTCGTCTTTAAAATACTGAAGTAAATCAAGAATCAGTAAAGGGAATTTTTTCCCCAAACCGCAAAGTGAAGTCTGGCTAATCGTTTCGCTCACCTCTGTCAACTGCATTACTTCTTTAATACGCTCCAGGGTTTCTTTATTCTGATCGCTCTCAGGGCGACGAGTTAGTAAATCAAGGATATGATAGATATGTTTGCTCCCTTCACGACAAGGAAGGCATTTTCCGCAACTTTCCTTACTTATAAACTGCATTTCATTTTTAATGTAATCAAGCAGGCAGTTGGTGTTGTCTAAAAACAGAATACTTCCATCTCCGACATAAAAATCCGACTGATTTTCTTTTGGGAAGGTGCATTTAAGTGAAGCAAATGCTTTTTCGTTAAAGATTTTACCTATCGGTCCTCCCATATGAATGGCTTTTACCGAAACTTCTTCTTTTTTTGAAGCAGTAAATATTTTTGAAAGCGTTGTACCTAAAGGAAATTCAAACACCCCACGAAGCATATTTTTACCGGAAACAGAAAAT
>CAZDUU010000056.1:0-7923 GCA_964508675.1 uncultured Bacteroidales bacterium
AATTCCCGTTAAGGATACCAATAATGGAATCCCTTTTCATACAATCCCTTTAGGAATCGTTTTAAAGGAAAACTTAACTCTAACCATTAGTGTTAAAGAAAATAAAGTTTTACGAATAAGTTTACCTATCCAGAGCAGGGAGCAATATAAAAACACCTCTGATAATATCAGCTTTATATTAAAACTTTTCACCAACTCGGCTAATTTGTATTTGCGGTATCTGAAACAATTAAACCAGATGACATCGGCTATTGAACAGGACCTGGAAAAGTCAATCAAGAATAAAGAACTGAACAAATTGCTGAAGATGGAAAAATGCCTGGTTTATTTTATTACTTCCATCAAGGGTAATGAGATGGTTTTGGCAAAGTTAAGAAGCTCAAAAAGAATAACGGACGAAGTTAATGAAGATTTACTGGAGGATGCAATTATTGAAAACAGGCAGGCACTCGAAATGGCGCAAATTCATTCTGATATACTTAGCGGAATGATGGATGCTTTTGCTTCTGTCATTTCGAATAATCTGAATGTGGTGATGAAGCAATTGACAATAATCTCTATTGTATTGATGATTCCAACCTTGGTTGCAAGCTTTTTTGGAATGAATGTCCCAAATTTTCTTGAACAATCAAACTGGGGAATGGTGATTATTGTTCTCATTTCTCTGCTTTTATCTATAATAGGTGTAGTATCCTTTAGAAAACGAGAATGGTTTTGAAATCAAGATTCCCCGGTTAGTTCAATTATTTAAAATTTTATTCCCATTGAAAAACTAACGTGAAATGGTGCCTGTGGGTAATAGGCAACATCGTATTGTTTTTTTGTAAAATAGTAATAGGTGTATGCCCAGCCATTACTTACATAAACTTTATTGGATAAGTTATTTAATGCCAGTTGCATGTTAAATTCTTTAGCCCATTTTGGTTTTAGGCTATATTGGATGATAAAATTATTAACAAGATAAGCATCAATCTTCGTTTCATTATCCTGAGTATTGTCGAGATACTGACTGCCTACATACTTTGTTTGCAAAGTAAAAATAAGGTTTTTTACCGGTTCGTAAGATAGATTGCTTCCGGCAATAGTGGAAGGAGAGTAAGAAATATCTGTGTTTTTTAGTGTGTCGGTTCGTTGTCCCCATGTATCCCAGTCATCATAATACACAACAAATTCCTTTATTTTATTTTGACTCAAAGTTAAATTTGCATCCCAGCGGACTTTTTCAAATAACTTTACTCCGAATTGCAGTTCAAGTCCTTGTCTGTAGCTGTTTTTTACATTGGTCATAATGGGTGTTCCTACACTGTTAATAGCTCCGGTTAAAACTAACTGGTCAATATAATTCATGTAAAAGAGGTTTAGCCCAAAGAAAAGATTATTATTTCTGAACTGATAAGCCAATTCATAATCGAATAATTTTTCGGGTTTTGGCGTTTTTCCGGAATCGGCATCAGTGAAATTGGAACGATCAGGTTCACGGTGAGCGACTGCAAAACTTGCAAAAATACTTTGGTTGTTATCAATGTCATAGTTAACACCGCATTTAGGATTGAAAAACAGATAATCATGCGTTTGTGAAATGTCTCTCAAATCTTCATCAATACCACCGATGGAATAATTAATGGCCCTGAGCTGTATATCTCCGTAAACTGAAAGATTGGCCAAAAAGTGATAGTTTAATTTTGAATAAACATTGTAGTCTCTTTTATCACCGGTCCCATTATACCAGCAGTATTTTTTATCGGTACTATTGGACATGGTGTCGGGAGCAACTTTTGCCCAGATTAAATCACCATAATGTTTTCCGTCATATCGGTTGACGCCGATCCCTAATGTCGCAAATAAGTTTTTTTCATGGTAGTTGAGCGAACTGACAAGTCCGTAAAAATAATTGTCAAGCCATTTCTGATTAATAAAATCAGTACCTGTAATAGTATCATTTCCGATAATCATATTGGGCAAACCAAATTTTGAATAATCTTTCCCTTCTGAAAAATTTTCATAATATCCTTTTCCTCTGGTGAGATGAATAGCGGTGTGATTATTTAATTTTGAAGAGAATTCGTGAGTTACATGCAATTGATAATGACTTTGCCAGTAGTTGTCTGTTTGATTTGGATATGAATATATGTTACAGGTATTGCTGTTTGAATGAATCATGGTGTTATATTCTGATGTGGAAACAAGACCGTGACTGTATAAAGTGTCCATCCCTGCGTAATCATTTTCAAAGCGGGCTTTATAATTACCGTTCCAAGCCTGATATGTTTTTTCATAACCGGAGAAATTAATAAACTTAATCATGGTTGACTTGGCATAATACCCGGCTGAAAGGTAATATGATTTTAAATCGCTCGAAGCCCTGTCAATATAACCATCAGAATATATTTTTGATAACCGTAAGTCAACATTAAAATGGTTATTTATAAGGCCTGTACTGGTGTTTAGCATTAACCTCGATGTGTTGTAGCTTCCATATGAAGTATTAAATTCGGCGAAAGGATCTTTATTCAATGTAAGGGTTTGCATGTTAATGGATGCTCCAAATGCTCCGGCTCCATTAGTGGAGCTTCCAACGCCACGTTGAATCTGGACGTTATCGGTTGAAGCTAAAATATCCGGAAGGTCAACCCACCACACACCGTGTGACTCAGCTTCGTTCAGCGGAATATCATTTATGGTAACATTTATACGTCTTACATCACTTCCTCTTATTGAAATTCCGGTATATCCAGTTCCAGCTCCGGCATCAGATGTTGTAACAACTGATGGCGTGTTACTTATCATATACGGAACGTCTTTTATAAGGTTATTTTGCTTAATGGATTCTTTTGAGATACTTGTCTGGCTTCCACTCATGGTTTTATCGTTGCGTGTTGCCTGTACCGTGATTTCGTCGGCAATATATGAAGCTTTTTTTAACTGAATATTCAGGTTTGAAATATCTGTACTTACTTCAATTTTTTGCGCTTGTGTTTCGTAACCTATAAAGCTAATCTTAAGGTTATAGGTCCCTTTTTTGATGTTTTTTAAACTGAATTCTCCGTTGTTTCCGGAGTAAGTGCCATTAAATGTGTTTTCGAGCATCACATTGGCAAGGCTTAACGGTTGATTTCCCTCGTCGATTACTCTTCCGTTAATAGAAAATTGACAAAATGCGAAAAAATGCAGAAAGACTGCGGCAAAAGAAAAATAAAACTTTTTCATAAAAATTTTTTTAGTTAGACAATCGATTTACAATTGTCAATGGGAGTCTTCGTTCCCGGCTCGGCATTACCCGTCCCGGTCCAAAGGGTATAATCTCAGCCCGTGGTATTAAGGCACCCCATTGATGTTTCGCCGCAAAATTAATTGATTTTTTAAAATTAAAAAAATTCTTAATGGTTTAAGTTTTTTTTGTAAATTGCACTGCTTTTTTGATGAAAAATGATGAAAATTAAAATATTTTCTCTTGTTTTTGGAATGATGCTGCTTGCCAGTTCTTTTTCATTTGGGCAGGTTCATGCTGATTTTACTGCGGATATTACTGAGCAGTGTGGGGCTCCGATGTTTGTTCAATTTACTAACCTTTCTACCGGTAATGGAACATTAAACTACCAATGGTTTTTTGGGAATGGAATTTCATCAAATATAGCTAATCCAAATATAATTGGATACGTTGATACGGGAATTTATACTGTTACGTTAATTGTCAGTAACGGGACTGATTATGATACATTAGTGAAAACTAATTATATAAAGGCCTATGCACTTCCAACTGCTTCATTTACAAGAATTCCCCCTTTTGGCTGTATCCCTGTAACTATAAATTTTACAAACACATCTCAGCCAGGTGATACAACAATAACCAGTTATTTATGGGAATTTGGTAACGGGACTACTTCAACCTCAGCAAATACTTCATATACATATTCGCAAGCAGGTGGGTATGCCGTTTCTCTTACAATTACAGACGCTCATGGATGTACGAATAGTCATACGATTCAAAATGGTGCAATTGCTTCTGATAAACCACATGTTCAATTTACTGCTGATAATTTATCTAATTGTTATGTTCCCTATACAGTTAATTTTACAAATCAAAGTACTGGTTTAATTATAGATACACTTTCTTATTTATGGAATTTTGGTGATGGAGGAACGTCAACACTTCAGAACCCATCGCATACTTATAATGTTGCTGATACTTTCTCGGTAAGTTTGCATGTTTCAAATCAGTTTGGCTGTTTTAGCGATACAACATACACGAATTATATTAACTTAAGCATTGTAAATGCTGGAATTAATACTGATTTAGGAGATACAGTTTGTCCAAATCAGATAGTTCAATTTACTAATATAGCAGGAACATCTTCTTCTTATTGGAATTTCGGTGATGGATTTAATGGAGTGGGTGCTATAGCAAGTCATACTTATACTACGGCTGGTACATTTCAGGTAATGCTTATTGCTTCACCAAATACACCATGCGCAGATACTGCATATAAGACCATTGTAGTTAGGACTTTACCCGATGCTCATTTTACACCATCATCTCATTTTTCCTGTGGAAATTCTTTAACATTTACTCCAGTAGCAACAAATGGTTCTTCTTACGACTGGCACTTTGGTGATAATCCACCACAACAGCAAGAAAGCACAAGTTCAAATACTTCTCCTGCGTTTACTTATGCAGAAAATGCCACATAGTACGTTACTCTGAATTTGATTGATTCGCATGGTTGTTTCGCAACCTATACTGATCCTGCTCAAATATTGGTTGAATATCCAATAGCAAATATCACTGCAGATACAATGAGGGGTTGTATCCCATTTAATGTTACATTTTCAAACTTTAGTATTTGTAATACAAATTACACACATTTTACCGATTGGTCATGGAATTATGGTGATGGTAACACTGATACTTTGCAAAACCCGACTCATGCCTATCAGGACACAGGAGTTTACAATGTTACATTAACCGCAATTACAAATTTAGGATGTATTGCAACCACAACCTTGGAGATTCAGGTTGGCGAGCATCAACATCCTTTAATTCAACTTATAGATACGGCCAGATGCGCAAATGATACTATGCATTTTGTAAGCCTGTCAACAGATTCAAATTATATTGATTTTTATTCCTGGAGTTTGACAAATGATAGTAACATGGTTGTAGGATCTGGTTTTACTGCAAATCCAGAAATTGTGTATCAGGGGAATGGGATGGTTTCATTAACATATATTATAGGACAAAACGGTTGTAGGGATACTTTGATAATAGATTCTTTGATGTTTTTAAATGGCCCTTATACTGAACATATAGATACAGCTATGTTTAGTTGCCAAAATCCATATCAAATTGCGTTAATAAATCCTGAAATTAAATTAGCCAATCGTTGGTATTGGGATTTTGATGGGGATGGAGTTTTTGATGATTCAACGAAGTATTCAAATCCGATTTACTACTATAACGATACAGCTTGGTTTACATACCCCTCGAGAGGGACTTATGATGTGACCTTTATTGCATACAACGACAGTACCGGCTGTTTTTGGAAGGAACAATTAAATTTTAAAGTAAGAGATGTTCTAGCAGACATAAGGATTCAAAGCCCGACTTGTCCTAATGTATTGATCAATGAACTCAATTCACTTGATTACGATAGTATCTCATTATTTTATGGTGATATGTCTTATATAAAATTAACTGAAAATGAGTTTCATTCCAATTATCCTCAATATGTTCAACATAATTATCCTTTTCAGTCAGATACGTTGACAGCTTTTTTGTTTTTATGGAATAACTTAGGCTGTCGGGATACAGATTCTGTTACATTTAGAGTTTTTTACCCGAAACCTAATTTTACGACTAATGATCCTTTACATTTTTGTCCGCCTTTTAACATTCAGTTAAATGATTCGAGCCATGCTGATACAACAATAGTGGCATGGTATTGGTCTGTAAATCCGGGTAACCTGAATGATACAGCACATAATCCAACTTTTAATATTGCAAACCCCGGTAATTATAATGTTTCATTAACAATAGTAGATGCTATAGGCTGTTCTGCAATTTATAGTATTAACAATTATATACAAGCAGATTTGCTGCAAGGTGGATTCTCAAGTACTCATAATTTATTATGTCTGGGCGATTCGGTACACTTTATTTCATCAAACCCAATTACAACAGAGTATGTTTGGAACTATGGCGACGGTTCACCTTTAGATACAGCTATAAATCCTTATCATTCATACCCTGATACTGGTAAGTATACCGTGATATTGTATTTAAGTAATTCAAATCCAGGTTGTAGAGATACTGTAGTTGCAAATAATTATGTTCAAGTCCAAAATATTAATGTTGACATTTCAGCAATAAATGCTGATACAAATTGTTACCCATTCCATGTCAGACTTGTTAATAATACTGATACTACATTTAATCCTTCCTGGTTATGGAATTTTGGTGATGGAGGTATATCTCTTTTAAACACACCTTACCATAATTATACAATGCCTGGAACATTCTGGTTAAGTTTAGAGGCAGTTACTCCGAATCCATTTGGATGTAGAGATAAGGATTCTATAAAAATTACAATAGGAGGACCTTATACAGAAATGATTATGAGTGATAGCGTTATTTGTAAAGGTGAATCGGTAACTTTTAATGTAACACAAACTCAGGGAATAACTGATTATACTTGGGCATTTAATGATGGATATGCTGCATCTGGCGTTCCCGTTACTCATGCATTTAATTATTATCCATCCAATGGATATTTTATTCCTGCTTTACTATATTGTAACTCAGATCAATGCTGTGGAAAAGCTTTTGATACTGTCTATATTCACCGAGTTGTAGCTGATTTTAATTATCAACAGGATAATGGAAGTACCGACAGTACTGCATGCGGAAATGCAACTTTACTTTTTACGAATAACAGCATAGGTGCAGACAGTATGCATTGGGATTTTGACGATGGATCCAGCGATACTGCCACTGTTCCGGCTTCGCATTATTATGTGAACAATAGTTCAACGCAGCAGACCTATTTTATTAATTTAGCTGTATTTAATAACCAGGTTGGTTGTATTGATAGCGTTGAAAAACCATTTGTTTTATTCCCTATTCCTGCAATTCAATTGGGAAATGATGTCGCTATTTGTAGGGGAAGCAGTATTCAATTATCTGCCTCCGGTGGAAATTCAATAGTCTGGGATCCCATTCAGGGATTAAATAATCCATCTTCATATTCACCTTCAGCTTCTCCAGATAGTACAACTACCTATACTGCCACCATTTATGATACTAACGGTTGCGTCAACTCACAGTCTTTATCTGTTTTTGTTCAACAACAACCTTCTTTGAATAATAGCAGTGATACAACTATTATTATTGGTGAATATGTAAATCTTTGGTCTAATTCTGATCAATCATCTATTACTTACCAATGGTCACCGGCAACTGCTTTATCTTGCTCTGATTGCCCAAATCCTGTTGCACAGCCTTTACAAAATACTACTTATACAGTACTTATTACCGATAGTATGCATTGCTTCCAGGTTTCGGGAACTGTCTATATCGAAGTTAAGGAAGAATATAGTTTGGATGTTCCGACTGCTTTTACTCCTAATGGCGATGGTAATAATGATATAGTATATGTAAGAGGCTGGGGCTTGAAACAGCTTCTTGAATTTAAAATTTATAATCGCTGGGGTGAATGCGTTTTTGAAACAGATGATTTACACAAAGGTTGGGATGGTACATTTAAAGGAATGAAACAGGACATGGATACTTATGCATATACTGTAAAAGCAGTAACATTTGGAAATAAAACCCTGGTCAAAAATGGGTTAATTAATCTATTAAGATAAATCCTTTAAAAACTGTTTTATAACATATTTTTTAGTAAATTAATATAACTAATTGAATAT
>CAZDUU010000057.1:0-7903 GCA_964508675.1 uncultured Bacteroidales bacterium
GCTTTTTCCTGATTGGCATAGATCAGGGTATCTATATTATGTAATGTATTGAATAAAAAATGAGGGTTTATTTGATTTTTTAATAATGCTAAATTGCTTTCAACATTTTCTTTTTCCAGCATAATTATTTCATTTTTTTTCTTAAACCAGTCAATAAAAAAACGGAATAAGCAACCAATTGTTGTCCACAAAAAAACGGAAGAAACAGGTGCTATTGCATATGCAAATATTTTTTTTGACACAAAAAATAATAACAGATATGTAAGAAGTATTCCTGAAACAGAGAATATTAAATAATAGCTTTTCCATCTGATTCTTATTATTCCAAAATACCCAATATAAAAAAATATTGGAGGAATAAACACTAAACAGATTGAGATTACCGAATATTCATCGGGAGATAAGTATCTCGTTAATATTGGAGAAAAAAATTTTGTAGCTAATAATGCTATCCAAAAAACGATGTGGATGTAAGCAACAACCGACTTTTTCATATTCTTAAATTTTTAGTTAAACATATTCAAAAGTCAGCCTTTATTAAAAATTTAAAAAATCTAATATATTCTTTCTGATATTTTATCGACACTTTCAATTATTTGATTGACGGATTCAGTTTTACTTACAAAACTTTAATCATTTCGAATTGCTTACCTTTTATATCAATATTATTAGCTTTCAGAAAATCAGAAATTGAACTACATAAAATATCTGTGTTTACAACCTTTAGAGTATCATTCTTATTCAATTTTACGACTTCTTTGAGTAATAATGTAGCAATTCCTTTTCTCCGATATTCTTTGTTTACAGCGATTTGAGTCAAATCTCCTGAAGCTGGTTCTAATATACAATAACCCACAAGTTTATCTTCAACAAATGCTCCCAGACTGATAAAACTTTCAGAAGCTCTTTCTATGGATTCAAAGCTATTCTGCCATGAAGGAGTAAAATCCCAAAAATCAGAGATTGAAGTGTATTTATCAATATCAATTTCTTTAATAATACAATTATACTCGGTGGGAACTATTAAATTAAAAATTTCATTATTCTTCTGTTTATAATAGTTGAACTCACGGGTTATTTCAAACCCAAGATTTTTATAAACAGAAACAGCCTTTGTATTATGTTGAAGAACTTCTAAAAGATACTGTTTAATCTTTTTTTCCTTTAAATAAGGAATTGAAAACTCAAAAATATTTGTAGCCAATCCTTTTCCCCTGTATTCCTTCAGAGTAGCTGTTCCTGTGTCATAAGCCGTCATTATTCCATTGAAATTTCCAATCCCGTTTAATGTAAAGGCGATTATTTCATTCCCTTCAAAAGCAGCAAATGATAACTCAGGATTAAAACCTCGTCTTTTGAGCATGGCTTGAAGCTGCACACTATCTAACTGAACTTCATAATCGGCAAAAGCCTGATTGAATGCCTTATATATGGCATCAAAGTTAATATTATTAAGTGATTTTATCATCATATCAATACATATGTTTAGAAAACTGTGCCAAGCTAAATAAATATTTATATACAAAAATAAACTTTTTTTTATTGATAACAAAGTGTTTTTTCAACAAAAAATGGGCTGCTTGTTTAGCAGCCCATTCTAATCTTATGTGTTTTAAATTTTATTTTTTTATTTCCTTTACTTTTTTTGTAATTTCGGGAACTACTTGCATTACATCACCAACAATACCATAATCAGCAGCTTCGAAAATAGGAGCTTCAGCATCTTTGTTGATAGCAATGATGTATTTTGATGAGCTTACACCAGCTACATGCTGAATAGCACCTGAAATGCCACAAGCTACATAAAGCATAGGAGCAACTATTTTACCGGTTTGTCCAACATGTTCATGATGAGGACGCCAGCCTTCGTCTGATACCGGGCGTGAGCAAGCAGTTGCTGCACCTAATACATCAGCCAATTCTTCCAAAACGAACCAGTTTTCGGGACCTTTCATTCCCCTACCACCTGAAACAACAATTTCAGCATCGGTCAAAAGAACTTTTTCTGTAAATTTCTGGGTATCCAATAAGTGAGTCTTTGCAAGACTTTCATTTACCTGCACATCAACAGAAACTTTATTCATAGTTGCTTTATTTTCGAAAACGCCGAAAGCATTCTGTGATAATGTCAAAACTACTTTTTCAGTATTTACTTTAACCTGAGCTGTAGCTTTTCCGGTAAATAATTTTTTACGTACAATGAATGGTGCAGATGAATCTGGCAAAGCCACGATACCTGTTACTAAACCTGCTTTTAGTTTACCTGCCAGACGCGAGGAAATGGCCTTACCTGTATTATTATGTGCCAAAACAAAGAAATTTGCCTGGATTTTTTCTGATACCTGAGCTATTGTATCAGTGAACAGCTGATTATCCAATACCTGAAAAGCATTGTGATTAATTACAATAACATTTTCTAGTCCGTAATCTGCTAATTTATTTATTTCAGATTCTTCTGCATTACCCAATACTAATCCAAAAGCTTTGGATTGCATTTGTTTTGCAAAAGCTGCCGCGTATGAAACTAATTCGTAGGATGATTTTTTAAATTTACCATCCCAATGTTCTAAATATACTAATACGTTCATAAAACTCAATTTTTAAGTTAAACATTAAATAGCTTTAATTTCCTGATGAAGAACATGAATAAGTTCATCTATCTGGTCAGCTGCAATCATTTTGCACTTACCTTTGGGTTGAGGTAATTCAAAATTAACATACTCTGTTAATGCTGCTACATTAGCGGCAGGAACTGTTTCAAACGGTTTAGTACGGGCAGCCATAACTCCTCTCATACTTGCAATACGAGGTTCTTTGGCAATACCTTTTTGTACAACGGCTACAAAAGGAGCAGGAACCGTTAAAATCTGTTTTCCACCATCAATTTCGCGGGTAATTTCAAATTTTCCATCTTTTAAATCAATGCCGGAAACAGCAGAAACATGAGAAACATTTAGTAATTCGGCTAAAATACCGCCTACTGCGTTTCCATTATAATCACTGGATTCTATCCCTGCTAATATTAAATCGAAAGGATGACTTTCGAGATATTTAGCCATTTCTGAAGCAACAGCAAATGCATCGGTGGGGTTTGCATCAATGCGCACTGCATTATCAGCACCCACAGCTAATCCTTTGCGGATGGTAATTTCTGTATCTTTAGGGCCAACATTGATAACAGTCACATTATCAATAAGTCCGTTTGATGCTTCTTTTAATTCTAAAGCACGAGTTAATGCTAATTCGTCCCAGGGATTAATAATCCACTGAACACCGGTTGCATCAAATTGTTTACCGTCTGCGGTAAATTTAATTTTTGTAGTGGTGTCGGGCACATTACTAATACAAACTAAAATCTTCATAGGTAATTTATTAATTTATAATTATTTATTCACTTAAAATAGCTCTTGAAATAACGATTTTCTGAATTTCAGAAGTACCTTCATAAATCTGTGTCAGTTTTGCTTCACGGAAAAGGCGCTCTACATGATATTCTTTTACATAGCCGTATCCGCCGTGAATTTGTATTGCTTCGGTGGTAACTTCCATTGCAATGTCAGCACAATAGCGTTTTGCCATAGCACCAATAAGTGCAATAGGTTCGTGTGCATCTTTTAGAACAGCAGCTTTATAAACCAACAATTTTGCAGTTTCGATTTTTACTGCCATATCGGCTAATTTGAAAGCTATTGCCTGATGATTTGCGATTTCGGTTCCAAATGCTTTGCGTTCTTTAGAGTATTTCAATGCGCGCATGTAAGCTCCTTCGGCAATACCTAATGCCTGAGCTGCTATTCCGATACGGCCTACTTCGAGACATTTCATGGCGAATTTAAAACCAAATCCGTTCTCACCAATTCTGTTTTCTTTTGGAACTTTTACATTGGTAAACATTACCGAATGAGTATCGCTACTACGCATACCCATTTTATTTTCGTGTGGTCCGAGTGTGATTCCTTCGCTGTGACGATCTACAATAAAAGCATTAATTCCTTTGTGTTTTAATTCCGGATTGGTTTGAGCAATCACAATATAAAGATCTGCAGTATTTGCACTGGTTATCCAGTTTTTTACTCCATTGAGCAAATAATAATCGCCCATGTCTTCAGCAGTTGTTTTCTGGTGTGTTGCATCACTTCCTGCTTCGGGTTCTGAAAGTAAAAATGCTCCTATTTTCTCGCCTCTTCCCATAGGTTTTAAAAACTTTTCTTTTTGTTCTTCACTGGCATAGTGTTCAACTCCCCAGGAAACAAGAGAATTATGTACTGACATAATAACAGCCAATGAAGAATCGTGTTTTGACAATTCTTCCAAAGCTATAACATATGAGAGCGAATCCATGCCGCCACCATCATATTTGGGGTCAACGGTCATACCCAGAAAACCCAATTCCTTCATGCGCTGAACATGTTTGGTAGGATATTCTGCTTTTTCATCGCGTTCTATTACATCCAGTAATGCTTCGCGTTCTGCAAAATCGCGGGCAGCTTCTTGTATAAGCTTCTGTTCTTCAGTTAAATCAAAATTCATATGGCTATTTTTTATGCAAAAATACAAATAGTTTGTTCAATTTAAAAGCAATAAAGTGCATCTTTTAAATCAAATTCTCAGATAATTTTTCAAAAGAAAAAACTATTTGTACTTTGCCAGTTTATCGTCGATGAGTGCAGATTTTGACTTGTAGCTGTGAATCTTTATATTCACCAGCATGGAGTTTGTATCGTATTGATAACACTCGCGATGAATGTCGGCTATAAGTTTTAAAGCCTCATCCATTGAGCATTCCACAACGGTTTCAAAAGGGCAAACCATATAATTGTGCCCGCTTTTTTTTATCACATCGATAGCTTTATCAACAATATCGTACGGATGTGTTTTCTCAGTAGTTGGTAAAACCTGGATTGCAAGATTAATCTGTTGATTCATCACTGTCAATTTTTTTCAAAAAATGAACGATCTCGTTATGACTAAGCTTTTTTACATTAGTAATCAAAAACTTACTATGCAAAAAAGAACCGTATTGATTACAGGTATTTATAATTTCAGTAAGAATTCCTTTTATTTCTGCATTAAACGGCAGCAAGAAAGTTAAGGAAATATAATTTTCATTTACGGACATCTCTTCAATCTTTCCCTCTTTTTTTTCAAAAACTGCTTGGGTTTCAATTTCTACAACTTTTTCCTGAGGTTCAGTAAAAGGCTGATCATCGCTTTTCTTGAAAACAGCAAAATATCTGAGTTTATTATCTTCTCCACCCAATCCGGACGAAACAATAACCTGATTCTCGTCCAATAAGTCTGATTCCAAAAGTGTTCTGCTTTCGATGAGTGCAATTTTTGCCCAATCGAGCAATTCACCTTTTGCAATATTTACAAATTTCTCTATTGTACGGTATGCTTCAGGTTGAGCAATAGAAGCCAGTTGAGCTAACAGCCATTTTTTATCTTCTTCAGAAACATCATCATTGAACAACCAGTCTGCATTTTGCAGGACAACTTCGTAATTAATATTTTCCTTCACCTTCTTTGATGTATCAAAATAAGCTATTTGAGTCTCCAATGGAATTGTATGCGGAATAATGTTTATTTTATCCGGCATGACCCCAAGCACATCCTGCATCATCTTTTGAAGCTTATCTTTCATCTGTGCGTTGTGAATTTTTTTGCAAACGTACAAGATTTTTTTGGATTGGGCAAATCCGTATGTGTTTTATTCATTTTCAATAATCTCATTTATCTTAAATTCAAGCAATTCGGACGATGTATTGTTTATGTACAAAAGAACTTCTTCAGCTCTGTTAGAAAACAACAGAGATTGAATTTTTTGCAGAAGGGTCTGTTTATCTTTAAAAGCTATCTGTGGCAATTGCTTCAGTATTTCATTATAAATTTTTTCAGACCAGATTTTAATTTCTTCTTCAGAATATTCGGGACGCAAGGAAGCATTTGCTTTTAAATATTTTATATAATTCTTTAAATTATTATATTTCAATATATTATAAAACCCAATAATGCTTTTTGGAACAAATTTTATTAAATTAAAATAACTATAAATTTTATGTAGCTCATTGGCATTATAGGTCCATAATGAAAGTTTACCGGGGTGAATCATTTCATTAAAATTTACATGTATTGATTCTTTGTTTGCAAATCTGATAAGCTCAGGAATTTCTTTCCAATTCATTCTCATCGGCGTAACTGCCAGTGACATATCATGCCTGCTCAGTTTTTTAAATTGCCTTATATTACTAAGTACACATTCTATATTACTTCCCCTGCGTATTTTGGAAGCATTTTCAGCATCCAATGAATCCAGTGAAATATTAAACGTAAAATTCCCTTTTTGTGTCAAAGCTTTAAAATCATCGTCCAGAAGCATTCCATTGGTCTGAATGAGAATATTGCATTTGGGGGTTATTTCCACAATCTTCTGCCATATTTTTCTGTAAGCTGGAATCAATAAGGGCTCACCACCATAAAACCGGGCCTTTTTAAGGCCTTTTAATAATGGATTTATTTTTTCCAGCAATTCATTTTCCTGCTCAACAGTCAGCTCATAATCTTTTGTGTGCAAATTACACATAACACAGGAAAGATTGCACCAATAACTCAGCTCAAAGTCAACAGCCTGAATCTTGAGTTTTTTATAATTCAATTTTGAATAAGTAAAAATGCCTGAATTGTAATAATTCTTAGCCTGTAAAGCTTTTTCGCATGCACGGCAGCCCTTTGGAAACTTATGATTTAGCAGAGCTCTTCGAACAGCAAAAGCATTTGATGATTTCCATATTTTTTCGACGTCATCATTGTAAATATTCCCAAAAACATCGTCGCGATTAAAACAGCAGGGAGTTACATTCCCTTTGCCGTCAATATAAATATTTGCAAATGGAGCATTACATATGGGCTTACGCCAGCTCATGCACAAAATATTTTTCTATGATATAAGTTGCAATCTGAACAGCATTAGTGGCAGCACCTTTTCTCAGGTTATCAGAAACTACCCACATATTCAAACCATTGGCAATGGTATCGTCGCGCCGGAGTCTGCCGACAAAGACTTCGTTTTTACCATGTGCCAGTTGGGGAGTCGGATTAATAATTTTTAAAGGCTCATCCATCACCACTACCCCTGGAGTATTGGCTAAAATCTGTTTTACTTCATCAATTGTGTAATTATTTTCGAATTCAACATTCACTGACTCTGAATGTCCTCCCACTACTGGTATCCGGACAACAGTAGCTGTTACTTTTATCGATTTATCAGCCAAAATTTTGCGGGTTTCGTCCACAAGCTTTTGCTCTTCGGTAGTATAGCCGGAAGGCAAAAAAGAACCTCCATGCGGAAAACAATTCATATCAATCCTGTATGGATAAGCCATTTCGCAAGGTTCTTCTTTCCTTTCAGCCATCAGTTGTTTAACAGCTTTCATTCCCGTTCCCGTAACCGATTGATAGGTAGAAACGACCAGCCTTTTGATTTTATATTTCCGATGAAGCTGCGATAATGCCAGCACCATCTGAATGGTCGAGCAATTTGGATTTGCAATGATTTTTGTATTTTCGTTAATAGTTTCAGAATTTATTTCAGGAACTACCAGTGGGACTTCATCAAACATTCTCCAGCAGGAGGAATTGTCAATTACATAAGTTCCTTTCTGGGCAAATAAAGGAGCATATTTTTTGGATGCTTCGCTGCCGGCAGAGAAAATGGCTATATGACAATTTGCTTCAATGGCTTTTTCCACCGAACTGATCTTATATTCAGTCCCTTTGTATTGTACTGTTTTCCCTACTGATTTTTCTGAAGCACAAAAAAACAGTTGATTTGCCGGAAAATTAAACTCTTCGAGCACTTTAAGCATTTCATGGCCAACTAAGCCGGTTGCGCCAACTACAGCTA
>CAZDUU010000058.1:0-7871 GCA_964508675.1 uncultured Bacteroidales bacterium
TTTAAGAATCCTGCATTCATATGAATTTCCTGACTGGTTAAAAATGATAACCAGTTTGCCCAGATTAACTAACATTACAAATTCGCTTTCTGAGCTTAATTCATCCATAGAATCAAAGAGTCTTCTTATAGGTCTAATGAGAAATATTGATTGGGATAAGCAGTATAAAAAAGCTAAGGCTTTAAAAATTGACCAATACGTTAAATCTTTAAGAGAAATTCAACTCATTGATATTTCATTAGGGACTAATGTTTCTAATGATTTGTTTTACAAGGCTTATAATGATTTCTTTTTTAAAGAAAAATTTGCAGAAGCTAATCTTTCTGAGTATTCAAAAGCTTATACAGACTTATCAAAGATTAATTTACCATTTGTAAAAAATGAACTTTTAAAGGATTTAAAATCAAATATTTTGTTTGAGAAATTCTCCACAGAAAAGAAAATCTCAAACTTTACAATGCGAGCTCAACAATTGAAAAAGTATTTTGACAATTCACTACCGTTTATTGAAACACTCAATTCAATTGTAACATCAGAAATTTTTTATTCAATCTTAAGAGATGAAAAAAACTTAAATCATTTACTCATTTTCTCTGAATTTGCCGAGAAGTATTTGAATTATGAGGGTTCCCAATTGAAACAAATATTATCGGATTCAATAACCCGAATTGTAAATAAACTTCCTAACAAACTGGAAGCTTTATCAAATCCTAAATTATTAAATGTAGATAACTTAGATTCTTCTTTTGTTGATTCAATATCAGGGAAGGATATTGAAAAATATTTTAAATCAAATAAAATAACCTACGCCGAGGATTTGTTTAGAGTTTTATCCTCAATTGATAAAGACAAGACTATTTCCAAATTTGAAGTGATTAACAATCGGGTTATTATTGATTCTTTATTAAACCCTGAATTGAATTTTAGTCAAGCTCTTGAGGATTTGTATAAACTTAGAAATAAGGTTCATAAGAATGAAAATAAAAATTGCAATCAAAAAATTTGTATAATTCTTCGAGGATATTTAAACGGTTATACTTCAGACAAAAGAAGATATGATAGAGTAAACATAAGCGACTTCTTCAAAGGATATTATTATGGTTTAACTATTGATACAAAAACAATTGAAGGCTATTGTAAAAATGATTTTATAAAAAAGCTGAATTCAAATAATCATAAAAGCTTCGAAATTTCTCCTCTTTTTCAATTTCTACGCAGAATATCAGAATTATTTAAAGGAGAAATGGATAATATGTTACTACGATTTTTAGAAAACAATACAGAAAATATTATTGAAGTAATTAAAAGAGAAGATATTACTAAAACACTTTCAGGATTAAGTGAACTTGCTCTAACTAAATTTGATATATACGGAGATGATTTGTTATATAAAACAAGAAAAACCATAATCTATAAAGTTGGACAAAGAAAAAAAGAAGATATTTATAAAGTGAAATTAATTCCTGACCTTGAAAAAATTGCGAAGGATAAAGGAAAAATAGTGTTAAGAGAATTAAAAAAATAGAAAAGGCAGCCCATAACAATGTATATACAAAATAGGCGTGATAGTAGTAATTTCAAGGGTTGTAGCCCGCTTCAAAATCGTAACGATTTGATAGGTTTGAAGCCCGCAATCGCCTACTTTGCATATACTTACCGTTGGCTTTAATAATTGAAATATCAAAACTTGACAAATTCAAATGATTATGAAAAAAATATTCATATTATTCATATTTTATATACTGTCAATATATGCTTATTCTCAGACAGATTCACCTTTATTAAAAATTAAAAAGAATAAATATATTTTTGTCGGTGATAATGTAGATAAAAATTTATCCTCTAAATTATTTGATTTTGCAAATTCTTTTAATGAAGGTTTTGCCTTAATTGAAGAAAATTTCAAATTCGGATATATTAATTCAACAGGTACAATTGTAATACCTTGTCAATACATAGATGCAGGTGACTTTTCAGAGGGGTTAGCTTATTTTTCAGATGGAGAAAAATATGGATATATAGATAAAAATAACACAGTAGTTATTAAACCCAAATATATAAAAGCTTACGATTTCATAAATGGATTCGCTTCAATTATGGTTTACAACCCTGACACTTCAATTTATGGTACAAACAATTTTGTTTATGGATTTATTAATAAAGAAGGCGAGATGCTGACAGATAGCTATTTTAGTGATATTAGACAATTTCAAGATTCTATAGCAGTTGTATGGGTAGGGAAGAAAAAATATAATTTAGCTACAAATGGTAATCTTTCAACTTTTATTGAAGATTTTCCAATTGGGACAACAACTATTGAAGAAAAAGCACCAATATTTCCGGGAGGAATTGATATGTTATGGAAATTCATCTCAGAAAACACTAATTATCCTATTTCGGCAAAAAAGGCAAATATTACTGGAAAATCATATATTTCCTTTACTGTTTCAAAAACAGGGAAAGTTGTTGATGAAAGAATAGAAATAAGTTCTAAGTCAAATCCTCTATTGGACAAAGAAGCACTAAGAGTAATTAAATTGCTTCCTAATTTTTCCCCAGGCTATCAAATGGAAAAGGCTGTCGAAGTTCGTTTTCAAATACCGATTAATTTCACTTTAAAATAATTACTAAAGCTAACACCACCTACGAAAATCAACGAGCAGTAATGGGCAACTTGACACATATAACATTAATCATACTTTTTAGCGGTTTGACAAGAACTGCAAGCAAATGCTCGTCGTTTCGTAGCTGTAACCGTTACCGGTAATGCTATGAAGACATTAATGACCATATTACTTTTAATAATTTTTGTTTCCTGTCAGACTCGAACTACTGACAAGAAAGCAGACAATCAATCTTCAAATATTAAGGATTCTGAGACAAAAATTAACGTAATTGACACGTTAAATAAATATGTTGGAGCAGATACTTTATTTGACTTTGACAATCAAAGATTATATGTTGGAAAAGCAAATAGCACTGAATTTGGATTTCATAGTTTATCCGATACATCATTCGTAGTTTATCAGAAACTTGACACTAAATGGACAATAACTGACACAATTTTCTATTCTTTAAATTATGTCTTTAAACCGACTGATTTAAATGGTGACAATTTTGAAGATATAATAATAACTTATGCTATTGCAGCCGCTGGTGGCAATGGACAAAATGTTTGTTTGCTATATAACCCGAAGGCAAAAAAGTTTATGCATAATGAGTATTACGACTTACCAAACATTAAATATGACAAGCAGAGCAACCTGGTTTTATCAGCTTGGTGGGGAGGTGTCAGACATTGTCAAGAAAAAATGAGTTTCAAAATAACAGGAGACAGCCTGACTTTTAATCTTGGTGTGGTGTATTGTCCAGACGAAAATAATGAAGGTGAATCGGAAGGAGTATATTTTTATGAAATGAAAAATGGGAAGCGAATAATTAAAAATAGAATTAAAGGAAGCCCAGAAAAGACATGGAAAATATTTGAAGAAGCAATATGGAATTCAAAGGACGATTTTTAAAAAAGCACATACCGGTAACAGGCGGTATATTTTATTGCCGAGATAGTGCGGGTTTCAATGTTTCTGCATCTAATAAACTTTCGTGTAACTTGACAGGAAAGTGCTTTGAAATCGGCAACAATATCGGGGCATTGCGACTCCTCACCCACTTTTTTTATTTGAAGGAGAGTTTCAGAGCAGATTACAGGTCGAGCCTGTAATGACGTTTTGAGGGGATTCCTGATCATGTCAGGAATGGCGCATTAAGAAGTGGAGTTAAGAGAAATAATTGCAAAATCCCGAAAAAATCGGGACTTAAAAAATAAAGAAATTTATTCATCTTTCTGAGCCGGGCAATTGCGCAATTGCTTTAAAAGCTCACGTTTGAACATGCGGCTTGAGGTATAAAGTATCATCACTTTTTTGGCAGGTAACACTTTTTTAAATTTCAGGTGATAATCGGCAGCTAATTTTGATTCGGCTTGTTCCAGTTCAATGTATTTGTCAGTCAGGTCGGCCATCTCTTTATCACTCATGTTATCGCTCTGCATCATTTTTTGTACAAGCTCTGTTTCTGAGTCAAAAAGGTCGTCCTTCTTTTTTTCGTATTCATTGTACACCGGCCAGAATGCCTGTGCTTCCTGTACAGTTAAATCGAGCTTGGTTGTAAGATAAGCAACTTTTTGTGCTTTTATCTGTTCCTGATGCTTACATCCGCCTTTATTGGGTTGTGCAAAAGCGATGCCTGCCGTTAAAACCAAAATTATTACGTAAAGTGTTTTCATGACTTATTGATTTATATAATCGGATAAAACCGATTCGTGAATATCATCGTTAATTAAATAATCTTCCACCTGTTTTTCGTTCAAAGGCTGATCTTCATCAACCATAGCATCCATCAGGTCCACTTCGCTCACACGCTGTAAAACCACATCGTCGTATGATAAGGTCTGGGCTATTTCCTGTTTTTTATTTTCTTTGCTCTTGCTCAAAAGCAAAACAACTGTGGAAGAAACCAGGAAGAAACCAATAAAAGCAGCAGCAATTGCCAGTTGCCGTCTGAAAATAATCCTGACGGGAGTTTTAACTTCCTGTTCCGGCATTTCGTTGATTTGTCTCAATACTTTGTCGGGTAGTGAGTCGAAGTAGCCTTCGGGCACGCTGAACGGAGTTTTATTATTTTCAGAATTCGGGTTCATATTTCTTTGACTAATCAGTTAAGTTAAGGTTTAATGATTGCTTCAAATTTTTTTCTATTTTTTTAACAGCATGATGGTACGAGGCCTTTAATGCTCCTTCTGAAGTCTCCAATATAACGGACATATCGTTGTAAGGAACTTCGTCATAATACCTCATATTAAACACCACGCGTTGCTTTTCGGGAAGCTGAAGAATAGCTTTTTGCAATGCCAGTTCGGTTTCGTCGCCGTTGAAATACGGATCTGACTCCAGCTTGGCCGCCCATTCCGCCGAAGTGGTATCAATACTCATAAAAGTACGTTTATTTCTCGTACGCAGAAAAGTCAATGCTTCGTTGGTTGCAATGCGGTAAAGCCAGGTATAAAGCTTGGATTGTTGTTTAAAGTCACCGATAGATCGCCACACTTTTATAAATGTATTTTGCAAAATATCGTCGGTATCATCATGACTGAGAACGATTTTGCGAATATGCCAGTATAATTGCTGCTGGTATTTTTCCATCAACTCCCGGAATGACTCGTGCGAAGTTTCGGCAGTCAGAATACCCTCTATTATTTCCTGGTCGTTCCGGTGTTCTTTCATTGGCGAAGATTAGCTGTTTTTACGGGCAATGGCTCGTTGGGCAGCTTCAACTACAGCTTCGGTAGTAAGTCCGAATTTTTTCATCAACTCATCAGGAGTTCCGCTTTCGCCAAAGCAATCGTTCATTGCCACCATTTCCATGGGAGCAGGCATTGCAGTAGCTAAAACCTGGGCAATAGCTTCGCCCAGACCTCCGTTACGTAAATGTTCCTCAGCTGTAACCACACAACGTGTTTTTGATACAGATTCTAAGACGCATTTTTCGTCCAAAGGTTTAATGGTGTGAATATTTATTACTTCGGCTTTAATTCCTTTTTCGTTCAGAATATCCCATGCTTCCAAAGCTTTCCACAACATGTGTCCTGTTGCGATAATGGTAACGTCTGTCCCCTCTTCAAAAACAATGGCTTTGCCAATTTCAAGCGGTTTATCGGCTGAAGTAAAATTGGGAACCGAAGGACGTCCGAAACGCAAATAAACCGGACCTTTGTGTTCTGCGGCAGCATAAGTCGCCATCATAGTCTGGTTATAATCGCATGGATTGATTACTACCATATTGGGCATCATGCGCATCAAACCTATATCTTCCATGATCTGGTGGGTAGCACCATCCTCTCCCAATGTAATACCTGCATGTGAGGCAGCAATTTTAACATTCTTATTTGAATAAGCAACTGCCTGACGTATCTGGTCATATACTCTTCCGGTAGAAAAACTTGCAAATGTTCCTGTAAACGGAACGAATCCTGCATTTGCCAAACCGGCAGCAACTCCGATCATATTGGCTTCGGCAATCCCCATTTGAACAAATCGTTGTGGAAATTCTTTTGCAAAAGCATCCATTTTCAATGAACCGATCAGGTCGGCACAAAGAGCCATAACTTTTTCATTTTTCTTTCCCAGTTCGTACAAAGCTGCTCCAAATCCGGAACGCGTATCTTTTTTCTCCGTTGCTATATACTTCTTCATATTTTTTATTTGACTATTATAGGTATAGATGTATCACTGCTTATCGTAAATTTCTTTTCAATGGAATAAATCGTTTTCTTGATATTTTTGCTTCTCCATACAATCCGGTAATTACCGGGTAAAAGCGAAAACGTCTGGCGGACATTTTCAGGATCAATATTTACAACCCATTCCAGTTTATTGTCTTTTTCGAGCAATATTGCTCCGTATCCGGGTGCCTGAAACATAAGTGTCACCATTCCCGGGTTAGGAATCTGAACGGTTGTAGTATGATTAGGCCGAATATTGACATCGTTGATATATAAACGCGGGAGGCTTAATATTTCCATGTCGTAATTACCTATAAGAAGCTTTGAAATATCGTTTATGCCCTGAACGTGTAAAATCGTCTGACTGTTTTTCTGCCTTATCAGGCATTGAATATCTTTAAAATATTGGGTATTGGCTTTTACTGTCAGAAATCCCTGGGCAGCATCGGTTCCTACAATGGTATGTTTGCCGGGAGTAAGTTTAATGCTGTCAATCTGAATGGGAGGAATGGTGTGTGCTACCATTCTGTATGTAATAAGCGGATCCAGCACCAAAGTATCGGGATTGCCTTTGTTATTGAGCGTATGAACGTAATTATAGATAATTTTTCCACTTTTTTTATCATAAAATGTAATAGGAACATCGGTTTCGGTCGGATTTCCGTTTATATCGAGCAGATTAACCTGCAATGTGGTATTGTTCAATGCCTGCGAAATTACTACTCCCATAACTTCCTTGAATTGGTTTTCGCTGGCAGCATCGAAATATTGGCCGACACATTCGAACGTTTTTTTAAACTCAGCGTCCAATCCAATACCGATAACGAAAGGCTTCAGAATAATCCCCTGTTTCTGCAATTCAACAGATACAGCACAAGGATCACCGTCACAGGCTTCAATTCCGTCAGTAATTAAGATAATAATATTGCGGCTGGGAGTACTTTTTGGAAAATCGAGCGCTGCACTTTCGAGTGAGCGTGCAATTGGAGTTGTTCCTTTAGGATCTAACCGGTAGATAACAGATTTTATTTCGTCAATATTATTCTTTTTGAATGGGACTTCGAGACGTGTATCACTGCAATCCTGCGGTGGCACAGGTTTTTGATGCCCATACACGCGTAAAGCTACTTCAACATTATCAATACACTTTAGGCTATCGAGCATTTGCGAAAGCATACGTTTAGCAATGTTGATACGGGAATCAGATTCCCATTTGGAGTACATGCTTTGCGATGCATCAAAAACAAAGAGAATACGTGTTAGTGATGGATTATTCTGTGAAAAACCTGTTAATCCAAAAATTAAAAAGAATAATATGAAACGGATTTTTTTCATTAATAATCGCCTAATGTTTCGGTTAGCTGAGCCAGTGCCTGGGCAGCCTGTTCGTCGCTGGGAGCATTTCCGTGCCATTTGTGAGTTCCTGTCATAAAATCTACGCCCATTCCCATTTCGGTTTTCATGAGAATAACGATGGGTTTCCCTTTTCCGACAAATGTTTTTGCTCTCTGTAAAGTATCTAAAACCTGTTGCATATTATTCCCGTTCATTTCTAATACTTCCCATCCGAAACCCAGCCATTTTGCTTTTA
>CAZDUU010000059.1:0-7821 GCA_964508675.1 uncultured Bacteroidales bacterium
AATGGTTTCCAAAAAAGAAGTAATAATTAGCAGACTGAAAATTTTGACGATAAATAGCCACGCTTTCTTGTTATTTGCATAAGCAGGGACAATTACGAGCGAAGATGTGTAAAACAGTATGATATTCAGAAGTGTTCCATAGCTAACAGCGATAATTATTGATGAATCAGAACTTTTGAATACCCCGATTGTTTTAATAAAGTTGATTATAAAGATATATCCTATTAGCCATATAAAGATGTGAACTATCGGTTCGAGAAATTTTTTCATTAAATGGTTGATTTATTAAACATATTGTCAAAGATAATTCAATTCATTAAAATGGAATAGTCTGTTGTTTGAAATGGGTGTTTTTTTATGTGAACTTGAAAAAAAATTATCTGAATTTAATTTGAACTATATAAATACTTAATTGTCAAATATTAGTTGTGGTATAAATAATAGATTTTTAAAGAGTCGTGATTTGATATTCATTTGTGTAAAATTATTTTTTAACCTTTAAATTCTATGATTATGAGAAAATTAAATGTTTTTATCGCAACAGTTTGTCTTTTTATTGTATTTATTAAGATAAATGCACAATCTGAAATTAATTTTCAAAAGATTGATAGTTTTTTGATAAAGCTTTCGAACTATAACAAAATTCTGGGAACTGCGGCAATTGCCAAAGATGGTAAAGTTATCTACTGCAAAAGATTTGGAAATGATGTTAATAATAGGTTGGAGAAAGTTGAAAAAAAAGAGATGAAGTACAGAATAGGCTCAATCTCTAAAATGTACACTGCTGTTATGATTTTTCAACTTATAGACGAAAAAAAGATTTCACTTAATGATAAATTGTCAAAGTTTTTTCCTGAAATACCCAATGCCGATGATATTACCATAGATTATCTGCTAACTCACCGTAGTGGTTTATTCAGCTTTACTAATGATTCTAATTATCTTAAATGGTCGGTTTTAAAGAAAAGTGAGAACGAAATGCTGAATTTATTTAAAAATGAAAAACCTGTTTTTAAGCCTGGTGAAAAATCAGAATACAGCAATACCAATTTTTCTATTTTAGGCTATATCATTGAGAAATTAACAGGCGATAGCTATGAAAATGAATTAGAGAAAAGAATTATTAATAAAATAGGCTTACATAATACTTACTATGGAACCAAAATAAGAAAAGAAATGAACGAAGCTCAATCATATGATTTTAATGAAGGTAAATGGGAATTATCTTCCGAAACAGATATGTCTGTTCCGGGTGGAGCTGGGGCTTTGGTTTCTACTCCCAAAGATATGATTAAATTTATAGATGCTCTTTTTGATGGAAAACTGATTAGTAGAAATGCACTTGATTCTATGATAACATTGAAAGGCAAATATGGACGTGGTATATTTATAAATAATAAAGTTAATGATTTATCATATGGTCATTCGGGAGCTATTGACGCTTTTCGCTCAGATTTGTTTATTTTTCCGGGTTTGGACTATACTATGGCTATTACTTACAATGGAATAAATTACCCTCGTCAGAAAATATCCGGAACCATATTAAAAATATTAAAAAAGGAACCTGTTGATTTAAATGCATTTAATATTTTGAGTTTGCCCGATAGTATATTATATAAATACGAAGGGAATTATACATCGAACGATATACCAATATCCATAAAAATAAAAAAGGAAGTCAATCTGTTAACGGCACAGGCTACAAATCAGAATCCTGTTTATCTTGATGCCAAAAGCGATACAATTTTTGAAGGCTCATTAAATGGAATTGTTTTAGAATTTATTAAAAATAGCGATGAAAGTATTAATAAAATGATTTTAAAACAGGGAGGGAAAGAATTTATTTTCACAAAATAATGATTAACCCTGAAAAAAAAGCTGTCGCATAATTTGCGACAGCTTTTTTTATTATATAGGTTTAGTAAATTTACTTGGTTTTATCGGGGAATGGGGGAATAGGACCTTTTTCAACCGGATTATTTTTTAATTCACTTTCAATAACTTCAATAGCTTTATTGAGCTGTTGATCTTCGCCTGTAAATTCTTTGTATGGATCATTGTCCATGATAATATCGGGATCTACTCCATAGCCTTCTATTATCCACGATTTGCCGTCGGCTGCGTAATGTCCGAATTCAGGTCTGGTAAGGAATCCTCCGTCAATAAATGGAAGTGAGCCTCTGATACCAACTACACCACCCCATGTACGTACTCCGATAACTTTTCCTATTCCATATTTTTTAAACTGATAAGGGAACAAATCTCCATCTGAGGCTGAATACTGATTGATAAGCAAAACTTTCGGTCCGAGTATCATCTGATTGGGTGTGGGTTCACCTTCAATCTGGTTACGAGCCATTCCCATAAATGCAATCTGACGTTTCAGTCGTTCGGCAATCATCGGAGAAACATTACCACCGCCATTTCCTCTGTCGTCAACAATCAAAGCTTTTTTATTGATTTGAGGGTAGAAGTATTTTGCAAATTCATTCAACCCTTCAACGCCCATATCTGGAATATGGATATACCCCACTTCGCCATTGGTTGCATCAGATACTTTTTTAATATTATCCTGAACCCAGTTAAAGTAATACAATGGGTTTTCGTCATCAATAGGATTTACAACCACTTTGCGTGTCTGAATTTCGTCAGGTTTGGCAGATATGGTCAGTTCTACAGGTACACCGGCTTTGTTAGTGAGGAATTTGTATATATCATTGGTGTTTTTTACCGGTTGTCCATTGATTGCAATGATAAAATCACCTTCATTGATATTCAGACCAACTTCAGTAAGTGGTGAGCGTAGCAGTGGGTTCCAGTTTTCGCCTTTGAGTATTTTGTCAATGCGATAATATCCTGAACTGTGGCGTGAAATTTTAGCTCCCAACAAACCCAGTTTTATTCTGTCGGGATTATTTTGATCACCACCACCAACATAAGCATGCCCGATATTGAGTTCGCCTATCATTTCACCAATAACGTAAGTTAAATCATTACGATGTGCACAAGCCTCGGCCATGGGTTTATATTTCTCGCGGATTTTATTCCAGTCAGTTCCGTGCATGTTGGGATCATAAAAGAAATCGCGCATTTGTCTCCAAGCTTCATTGAATATCTGCATCCATTCTTCTTTAATATATACATATGTCTTCATTTCATTTAGCGAAATCGCATCATTCAATGAAATATCATTTTTGGGGAGCTCAACAATGTAATAATTTCCATCTTTGCCAATGGACATGAACTTTTCGTTAGCAGAAATTTTGAAATTATTGAAATCACCATTTTTTATCTCTTTTTTAGTTGTTAAATTAAATGAGCGGATCTGTGCTTTATCTGATTTTTCAGAAAAGAAAATATAATAAAGAGTATTATCGGCATAACGCAAATTCCAATAATTCCCGTTTTCTATCGGAAGTGCGGCTATACGATTATAAATATTATCAAAATCAATTTTTACATTAGCAACCGTTTTGTTTGCCTTTTTAGTGGTGTCCTCATCCGCTAAAGAAATGGCTTTGTTTGAAGGTGCTAATGGATTAGGTAAATCTTTTTGCAGAGTTACAAAATAAATTTTACTCATATCAATATAAGCGTGATTCCATTCGGTGTTACTGTAAATAGGTTGGAAATCTCTGTCAGAAGAGAAAAAAAGATATTTGCCA
This sequence comes from uncultured Bacteroidales bacterium, assembly GCA_964508675.1. Lineage (GTDB taxonomy): Bacteria > Bacteroidota > Bacteroidia > Bacteroidales > GWA2-32-17 > Ch61. The sequence goes on from CAZDUU010000059.1 coordinate 3,666, forward strand.
TCTTTGCTGAATGCAGGATTTGCACTTGAATACCATGTATTTGTGACCGTTGAGGATATTTTTGTTGCTAAATTGTAAATGAAAATCTGGCTCATGGTATTTTCAATGGTTTTGTCAACATAGGCTACCCATCTACTATCCGGTGACCAAACAAAATCAGTTATTTCCCATGTTTTACTTTGAATAACCGTGGTAATTTGTTTTGTTGTAACATCTATGAATTTCAGGTTAAATTTTTTATCATTAAAAAGCAGTTTTTTACTATCTGGAGACCATAATAACGAGAAAATATAATTGTTGCTTCCCTGGGTTAATTGAACGGCAGGTTTATTAAAATTGGTTTCCTGCACATATATTTCGTATTCACCAGTTTTATCGGAGAGATAAGCAATGTATTTTCCGTCAGGTGAGTAACAAATTTCGCGTTCGTGTGAGCCTGAACTTTGAGTCAGGTTCATGCAAATGCCATATTTTGACGGAATCGTCCAAACATCACCTCTGGCAGAGAATAACAAGCGTGTTCCATCGGGTGCAATATCGTAGTCATTGATGAATTTCGAAGCATTTACCCACCTGTTATAAGCGTTTAAATGATCGTCAGATATCTGAATGCTAATTTTTTGTTCTTTTTGGTTAACAATGTCGTAAGTATGAACAAAACCGGCTTGTTCAAAAACAATAATGCCATTATTCATGCTTGGGAATTTAATATCATAATCAGTAAATTGTGTAACCTTGCGTGTTTGCTTTGTATTTAAATCACAAACAAAGAGATTCATAGTTCTGTCACGGTCGCTGATAAAATAGATTTCGTTTTTCCACCACATAGGGAAAATGTCCTGTGACTGGTTTTGTGTTATATTTTCAATATTCTTGGTTTGGAAATCGAATATACGTATATCATCGGCCATACCTCCTTTGTAATACTTCCATGTTCTGAATTCGCGCATTACACGGTTAAAAGCCAGTTTACTTCCATCCGGGGAATATGAATTGAATCCTCCGCTTGATAATGGAAGTTGTTCAGACATTCCGCCATCAACCGAAACAGAATAAAGCTGACCAACGAAATCATTCCACGAAGCTTTGCGTGAGCGGAAAATTACGTTTTTGCTGTTCGGAGTCCATGAAGTTACTATGTTATTAGGCCCCATGCGGTCTGCTACATCATCACGACCAAGAGTTGCTGTATATGTCAAGCGTTTAGGTTCTCCGCCTTCAGCAGGAATAATATAAACCTCTGTATTTCCATCATATTGTCCGGTAAATGCAATCATTTTTCCATCAGGAGAAAAATGAGGAAATGTTTCATAACCTTTAAAACTAGTTAGCTTACGCGCTATACCACCATTAATGCTTGCAGAATATAAGTCGCCACCATACGAAAATACAATCTGATTGCCATTTGTTGTTGGAAAACGCAACATTCGTGCTTCATTTTGTGCCGATAATGCAAATGAAATACACCAAAGACTGAGTAGTAAAATTACATTTTTCATTGCTTTGTTATTGATATTAAAAGTTTTACAATTTCTTCGTATTTACCAAGGCTAAGATTGGGTAGAATATCTTCGGGATTGTGATAGGCTCCTGCTTTACCTCTGGCATAAATGAATACAGCTTTGACCCCTTTCTCATAAAATGGCGCATGGTCGCTGTTGTTTGATTTTCCTCGTGCCTGTATGCTAAGTCCAGTCTGTTTTTCTTCATTGTTTTTTTCCATCAGCTTAAATAAATCTGTAAATTCTTGTCCATTTACAACAGTAATTCCTTCTTCACCGCTGCCAATCACATCTAAATTAAAGAGGTATTTAATTCTGGAGAGAGGGAATAGAGGATTTTCTGTAAAATAGGTTGAACCTACCAATCCGACTTCTTCACCGGTAAAAAACATAAGAGCTATGGTATATTTATTTTTAATGTTGGCTAATTCGCGCCCGATATCCAGAACCATGCTTACGCCGCTTGCATTATCATTAGCACCTGGAAAATAGGCTTTATCTAATTCCCCAACATGATCATAGTGAGCACTAAAGGCAATAATACTATCAGATTCACCTCTGATGAGCGCAATGATATTGGAAGTTTTATATTTTTCAATATGTTTAGCAGAAATACAAATATTTATTTTTTGTGCATCAATAAACTTTATATCAGCTTCAATAGTAACCCATGGATATGTTTTAGAGGCTTGAACCTGCATAAGCTTCTTTGATTTACATATTATAAAACCTTTTGCTTTCAGAGGATTTGTTCGGGTTAGGGTATAAACATCCCTGGCGTATTTACTATTTTCGGAGACGGAAGTGTCAAAAAGAATAAATTCGCCTGAATAGTCGTGTTTTATTACTTCTGCAATATTTGAACTGGTTATTTTCTCAATTTTATATGAACCTTTTACGCTCATGCTGGTTGGATAAATAATGGCATCGTAGCCTAAATGTGTTTTAAAGGTATCAAAATTCAGCTTTGCTTTTTTTATTACAGAAACGGGCATTTGAAATTCCTGTACCTGAATATCTTTTACTTGTGAGTTTTTTAGAGTATTGATGATGTATTTAGCAGCTTTATTAACACCTTTATGAGTATATGCGCGCCCTTTGTATGCAGGAGAAGTTAAATCTGAAATAATTCTGGAAGCAAATTCTTTGTCCTGTGCAAAACCATAACTAAAAAGTACAGATTGTGAAAAGAAAATTAAAATGAATTTTAAGGTATTATATCTCAGCATAATAGTAGGCTCAATTAATAAAATTTTAACTTCACTAAGCTACAAATTTATTTCAGTATTATCAATATTAAATTGTTTTGTTCGTTATTTCTAATTGCTTACCTTTATGCCATGAGAAAAATATTTTTATTTCTTACTTATACATCCATTTCATTAAGCATATTCAGTCAGAATAAGAAATATCTTGATAAGACTTATGCATATGCCGTTCAGTCGTACCAATTCGGTCAATTTTCTGAAATGCGTCGCCTGGTAGGGATTATTTTAGACGATGATTCTACATACTATAAAGCTTATCCGCTATTAGGTGAGTATTATCTTTCTTTAGAAAATTATGATTCGTTGATAATTGCTTATAAAGAATGTGCTAAGTTTTGCGGTAAGAAGAACCCCGAAGCATATTTTAAATTGGGTAACTATCAGTTTTATATGGGATTTGTCAATGATGCTTTGAATTCGTACAGGACTTTCTTATCTAAATCAGGAATTGACAAACAAATGGCTGAACTTGCCACTGACCAGATTAAACGATGCGAATATTCACTGGAATTAATGAAAAACCCTGTACCATTTAATCCCGAGAACCTTGGCGAAGGGATTAATTCCTTTTGCGACGAATACTATCCTTATATCTCTCCTGATGAAGAAATGATCGTTTTTACACGAAGGGTTCCTATATATAAAGGAGCTTCACCATCTTCTGAAAATACACAGGAAGATTTTTATGTAAGTTACTTAAATGATGGTCTGTGGTCAAAAGCTATTCCGCTGCCGGGAAATGTGAATACAAGACAGAATGAAGGTGCACAGAGCCTGACAGGAGATGGAAAATATATGGTGTTTACCGGTTGTAATCGTCGTGACGGTAAAGGTGCCTGCGATTTATATTATTCGCAAAAAACGGACGAAGGCTGGACTGCTGCAAAAAATATCTGGGAAATCAATACCTCCGATTGGGAATCGCAATCGAGTATTTCTGCTGATGGAAAAGAATTGTATTTCTCCAGCGAAAGAGCTACCGGATTAGGAAACTCTGATATTTATGTTAGTTACCGTCAGTCCGACGGGAAGTGGGGAAAACCAGTTCTGTTAGATACAATCGTTAATACCCCTATGGCAGAGGTTTCACCGTTTATTCACCCGGATGGCCGTACATTGTATTTTTGCTCTAACGGACATTATGGTGTGGGTGGATTTGATATTTTTATGACCCGCAAAGATGATGATGGCAAATGGACCAAACCAGTCAATTTAGGTTACCCGATAAATACAACAAAGGATGAAATAGGGCTGGTAGTGGCTGCTTCTGGAAAGAAAGCCTATATTACTTCTTCGCGCGAAGGAGGGTATGGTTTAAATGATATATATATATTCGACTTGCCCCAAAAAGCACAGGCGGATGAGGTTACTTATGTAAAAGGTAAG
>CAZDUU010000060.1:0-7772 GCA_964508675.1 uncultured Bacteroidales bacterium
AGTAGTACTATTATATGATATAGATAAAGACGGGGTTATTGAATTTGAACCAGGAGAAGTTATGATTGGGATAGTATAAGTTGCAGTTCCGTAATTAGATGTGTTTAATCCTCCCTTTATTGCTCCAACAGCAAGATCTATGTTTAACGACCTATCATTAGAGAATGGATCTGAATCATCTGAAACGGTACTATTATTTGTTTCAGAAAGTAAATTTTCATCTATTTTTGCATCAAATTTATGACCATCAGAAGTGTTAAACCTAAATCCATTTTTAAGTTTAATATAGTCTCTTGCAATATATACTTTGTCAGATCCAGAGTTATCACTATCTAATTCAAAGTAATTCCCCACATGACTGGTAGTTTGTGCTATAATTACTTCATGAAGAAAAACAAGTAAAACTATAGAATATAGAATTTTTGGCCTCATAATTCATTTTTTTTATATCTATAAAAAACTAAAAGCATAAAGAATACGGTTACTTAATTATATCTGCCACTTTGTTTTATTTATGTTCAAGCTCAGAAACACGTTTTTCAAGTTGTATAATATAAAGTGTCAGCTCTTCAATTTTTTCCATCATTGCTTTATTTGTTTCGTAAACACTAAAGCCACTTTGTTCCATTTCGGAGGCTGATTTCACACCGGGTAAATGCTTATTATCTTTAATATATTTTTCTAATTCAGAAAATGTCAGAAGTTTATAATTGGGGGCAAAAACATAATCGCACCAATTACCTGTGTTTTCAATAATAATTTCCTCTTTTACACGTATTTTTCCATTAACAGTCAATTTTTGGTCAGGACATGTAGTGCCAATTCCCACATTGCCATCATCGTTAATAATAAACATGGAACTTCCATTTGAGTTCACAACATTGAATGATGATGTTTGGTTGGTTGTGCCATCGCCTTTTACATAGAGCTTAGAAGGAATAGTTGTGGGCAAATTTGAGCCGACTCCTACCTTTCCATTAGAAGTACTTAAATACGTATCATACATTGTTATTAAATTTCCTGTTGCAGGATTTGTGCCTCCACCTCCGCCAATTACAACATCTTTTCCACAATAATAATTTATTAATAATTTTGCTTGTGGACCTGCAATATCAATAATCCCATTTGCTCCATCATAACCCATTTTCATAACACCATAAATCGGGATTTGACTATCCCAACCTTCATTTGCCCACGAATAGAGCATCCCATTAAACCAATGTGAAGAATTATAAACTGATGGAAATGAACAACCATCAATTAAATTATGTGAAGGAGGTAATATTCCATAAACAAAGCTTCCTGTAGAATCGTCTTCAGGAATATAATTTATTACTTTATCGCCCGAAAAAGTTATTGAACCCGCAGATTTTATATTTCCAGCAGCTTCAATATTCCCCGCAATTCTGGCATTTCCCTGTACGGCTAATTTTTCATCGCCGGTGATTTCAGCTCCTCCAACACTTACCCCACCATTGCCTATAATACGAAGTCTTTCTGCTTTGTTTGTTTTAAATACTAAATCGGTATTGTCTGATGTGCCTATAAAACTTGAATCAGGGTTTAGACCTGTGTTCCCTTTTAAGCTCCAGGTTGATGCAGAGAGGTTAAGTGCCTGCCATGAGGCAAGACCAACTGTATCTGATACCAATACTTTTCCGGCACCGGGGTCTCCACCTGTAATTTTAACCTGGCCATTTACTTCAAATTTTGATGTTGGGTTAACTATTCCAATACCTACATAACCGTTGCTCGGATCAACAACTAAGCCTGTATGATAATCAAATCCGCCATAGACATAACGATTACCGTTTCCGTAATTTATAAAACCAGCTATTAATCCGCCTCCATTTTCAGATAATCCATATTCTTCATTTCCTAAAAAGTTATAACCCAATGTCAACAAATTATTAGCAGCATAATAACTATCGCTAAATATTCCTATAGCTTTTAACTGTCCATTTACATCCAATTTAAAGTTTGTAGCAGTTGTCCCTATACCAACATTCCCCGTGCTGTTAATCCTTATTCTTTCAGTATTATTTGTTTTGAAAACCAGGTCTTTAGCATCTGTTGTTCCAATAAAATTTGTGCCTGCAGTAGTTCCGGAGTTTCCGGTTAGCTGCCATGCTGTAGCACTGGTAGTTGGAGTTTGCCAGCTTAATGTTCCAGAGCCATTTGTTTGTAAATACTGGCCAGAGGTGCCATCGGCTGAGGGTAGAGTATATGTGGTAGAGCCTGCAGTTGCAGCTGCAGCAAAGCCCACATATCCCGAGGTAGAACCTGATAATCTAAAAGTTCCTTTAACATCTAATGTAGATCCGGGAGCTGTTTGATTTATTCCAACAAAACCGTTTTGGTCAATGACCATTCGTGTTGTTGGAGTTGTTGAATTATTGTCAGTTGTTTGAAATAACATTTTTGCGCCATAATATTGTGACCAGTCTTGCGTTGTAACTGATTGAATAATAGCACCTGTGCCATAAGCCCCTGAGCTAGAAAGGGGACCTTGAAAACACACTGTTCCAATAGGAATTCCACTTTGAATATACCCCCAAACAGGTGTTTTTTGACTTCTAAAAAGTAAAGAACCACCATAGGCCTGTGCATCTATACGTTCAATAGTCATTATAGATTTATTATAAGTTGACCCAAGAAGATGCAATCCAAAAGCAGGTGCTGTATTGTTCACTCCCAGATATCCTCCACTTTGGTATAAATACTATTAATAACTGAACTTGTTCCATTAAACAAAGGAATATAATTTGTTGTTCCACCTGTTGTTGTTACATTGGTCTGGGCAAACAGCTTAATATTAAATATCGTTACTAAAACGAATCCTGTAATAAATAACTTTCTCATAGAATATTGTTTGATTTTTTTGGTTCTAAAATAATATCAATTTTTAAATTACAAAATGATAAATATAATATTAATTATATGTCTTTATTATTTTGTTGTTATATTGCTTATATTCTTGTCTTTATGTTATAAGGCAGTTTAAAAAAATGTTTTATGACTATGTTATATTGATATTTTAATCATATGTCATCCTTTATTTTCTCAATATGTCTATGTATTACAAACGTGCTATTTATATTTTCTGTAAAATTGTTAAAATTATATTTATGTAATATTTATATTATATATTTAATATGTATAATAGCTGCTTTATCAACACAGAAAAATAAAAAAGCGGGCCTTCTGAGACCCGCTTTTATAAAGAAATGATTTATTCAGTAAACTGCTATTGCTTTACAAAGTTTACTTTGTAAGTCTTGTTTAGTGTACTGATATTCAAAATGTACATACCTGTAGTTAATGAATGAACATCAATAGCATCATTGTTCCAGATAACCGGAATTATTTTTCCGTCGAGACTGATAATATTTACATTTGAAATTTTATCGGTCGAATGGATATACAACCATTCAGTTGTAGGATTAGGATAAACAACGATTGATTCTTCGTTAATTGTTTGAACAGATAAAGGATCTGAAACACCTTCAACAATAATATCATCAATACGTGATGTTCCTGTACTAGCGACGGTAGTTCCATTAGAAGAAACTTCGCTTGTCATGACCCAACGTAAACTTACAAGGGTTTGTTGGTCACATTCTGTTGGTAATGGAAGCTGGTATAATACACCTTTTGTCCAATTAGCAGTATCGGTTACATTACTATTTGGAACATCTGTCCACGAACCGGAATTATCTAACATGTATTGAACTTTAAAATCACGTGGACCTGTAGAAGAAGATCTCTGTTTGCTGGATAATCTTATTAGTTTATAGCCAGAGGTTGTAAAGTTTACTCTCCAGTATTTTGTATCTGTACCTGCATCCCAACCTGTAGCACTGGCACTAAATGTCGTAGCACCTGTACTAGAGAATGTAATTGCATTTGAAGCAGTACAAGTAATAACTTGAGATAAATTAGCAGGAATCCCGGCATTTGCAATACTATCTAATGGGTCATTTGCTAATGGGAATGTCCAACCTACTATTGTATCATAGGTAGGTCCGGCAACTGTTAAAGTCACATTCCAAACTTTTTGGTTAGTACCATTTTCAGCAGTAACTGTATATTGTACAACAGATGTGAAATCCTGAGCAACACCGCTTAAAGGAGATATAGTAGCCCCCTGAGAAACAGTAATTGTCGGAACTAAAGCTGTAACATCTGTACCATAAGGCATTAAAACGGTCACTGTTGTATCGGCAGCATTAATGGTAGAGCTTACCTGGTTTGGTATATCAAACGTCACAATATCTGCCTGGTTATTAAGCTGTGTACTTACATTAACTGTCCATACTTTATTGGTTGTACCATCCTGAGCAGTTACCGTGTATTGAACAGCAGAGCTAAAGTTTTGGGCAATACCACTCAAAGGATTAATGGTAGCATTAGCAGATACAGTAATAGTTGGAGTTAAGTTCGTTAAATCAGTACCCATAGGCATTACAACATCAACTGTTGCGTTAGTACTATTTATTGTAGAACTGAATTGTCCGGTAATGTCGAAAGTTAGAATTTCAGCTTCAGTACTTGCAGCTTCGGTTGCAACATTCACAGTCCATGTCTTAGTTGTTGCGTCAGCAGCAGTTACTGTGTATTGGAAAGCTGAGCTAAAGTTTTGGGCAACACCACTGGCAGGATTAATACTTGCACCTCCCGAAACTGTAATAACAGGGATTAAGTTAGTTAAATCAGTACCATAAGGCATGGTCAAATCAACCGTTGCATTAGTACTATTTATAACTGATGGAGCAACCTGGCCGGGAATATCAAAAGCCAAGATTTCTTTGTCAGAACTTAAGAATGCAACGCCTTTAACATATATATCATCAATATTGGAAGCACCGGTACTTGTTACCGTACTGTTGCCTACTGATGTATTAGAAGTCATAATCCATCTTATATACATATTTGTCTGATTATTGCATGCAGATGGCAAAGCGATGTCTGTTAAAACACCGGCAGTGTAATTGTCTGCTGTTGTAATAGTTGCAATATCATTCCATGTTGTACCGTCTAAGCTATACTGGGCTTTAAAATCTTTAGGACCAGTCGGAGATGATCTTTGTTTTGAAGAGACTGTAATGTCTTTATAGCCAGCTGTTGTGAAGCTTATCATCCAATACTTAGTATTTGCTCCATTATCCCATCCATCATTTCTTGCAGAACGTGTAGTTGCACCTGTAGAAGAGTAACTTGTAGTTCCAGTTGCTGTATTTGTTAAAGTCTTAGTTAAATTTGCTGCAATACCTCCATCAGCAATATTATCATCAGGATTATTCGGGAATGTCCAGTCAACCAAAGTTTCATATACCGGAGGCAATACAGTAACCGTAACTGTCCAGTTTTTAGTTGTAGTTGCATCTTCAGCGGTAACGGTATAAACAACAGGATTAGTAAAATCATTTGCTGTAGTTCCACTTACCTGAGCTATTGAACTTACTGCTGCACTTGCACCTGCAGAAAGAGTAAATGTTGAAACCAATGCTGTTACATCGGTACCATTTGGAACAGATACCGCAATATTTGGGTCGCTTATATTTACAGATTCACCAACCACACCGGTTGAATAAGTTAAAATATCAGCAGCCATATTAGGCAATACTGTAACGCTTACTGTCCAAGTCTTGGTTGTTGTTCCGTCTTCTGCTGTAACTGTATAAATTACAGGATTAGTAAAGTCATTTGCTGTGGTTCCGCTTACCTGAGTTGTAGAACTTACAGTTGCACTGGCACCTGCAGAAAGAGTAAATGTTGAAACCAACGCTGTTACATCTGTACCATAAGGAAGAGTAACAGTAATATTGGGTTCGTTTACACTTACATTTTCGCCAACAACACCCGTTGAATAGGTTAAAATATCAGCAGCTGTACTAGCAGCAGCAATATTAACAGTTACAGTCCAATCTTTAGTTGTTGTACCATCTTCTGCCGTTACAGTATAAACAACAGGGTTAGTAAAATCATTTGCAGTAGTACCGCTTACCTGAGCTGTAGTTCCAATCTTAGCACTGGCGCCCGAAGTTAAAGTAAAAGCAGAAACCAAAGCACTTACATTGGTGCCATAAGGAACCGTAACCGAAATGTTAGGATCACTGATATTAACAACTTCACCAGTCACACCCATAGAATAGGTAAGAATATTAGCAATATTGCTTGCCGTTGAAACGGTAAAATTAATAGTATAAGTCAATTGTGTTGTTCCATCCTGAGCTGTTACTAAAACAGTTGTTGCTCCGGGCAAAGAAGTAGCATCTGTAACCGCTGCGGTTGCATTTGCATCAGTTGGTGTTCCCACAACTGTTGGAACAGTAGTTGTCCCATAAGGTAAAATAACATTGTATGTATAGGTACCGGAAGCGAATCCTGTAACAGTTGTTCCGTCAACAGTAAGATCACTTAATGTTGCATCTGTATTTGCCGGAGCATTTGAAACCGAAACAGTCCAATCTTTAGTTGTGGTTCCATCCTGAGCCGTTACTGTATATAAAACAGAACTCGAAAAATTCTGAGCAACACCACTAGCAGGGCTAATGGTTGCACCATTTGAAACAGCAATAGTCGGAGTCAAACTGGTTAACGTTGTTCCATAAGGCATTACAACTGCAACCGATGCACCTGCGCTGTTAATATTTGATGAAACTTCACCCGAAATATCAAAAGCAGTAATCTCAGCAGCTGTGCTTGCAGCAATTGTTGTAAAATTTATACTTTGGGTTACAGTAGCATTGTCACTTGCATCTTCAACCGAAGCAACTGCTAAATAGTAAATTTGGTTATAAGCTAAGTTTGATGAAGGAACTACTGTAATAATTTTACTGGTAGCATCAATAGTTGCAGTGAAAGGAACAGCTGCACCAGCAGCATCCGTCAATTTAAAAGTAATTAATGAAGCAACATTTGAATTATCGATAACAGTATTGTCAATATTTCTGATGGCTTCATCAAAAGAAATAGTAGGATTTACATTAACAGCTACATCTGTTGCAGCATTTGCAGGATTGAAAACAGCAACCGGAGCTTGAGTATCAGGAGCTTTAACTGCTTCTGCCCAAGTTGTTGCAACGCGGATTCCATCTACTAATGGAGTTGGTGCATTTGAAGCTGTTCCCTGTCGTAAACAAATACCTGAAAGTGCTGTACCATCTGTTCCTGTAATATCAGTACAGGTTACAGTAGGTAGGGGCTCTGGTGAGCCTATAACCGGATTTACAAATAAATCTGCATAATCGTTTGTTGTTCCTGAAACAAACGTATACTTTGCAACAAGTAAATATGTTGTATTTAGTGCATATGTAAATCCTGTATAATTTGCAGTAGTGCCACTTTTTGCTATACCAAAAGCTAAGTTATTAGAAGCATCTCGTTTAACAAATACTCGCGCATAAAAACCTGCTGCTGCTACACCTGAAGTTTGGCAAAAGTGGATAAAATAATCACCTGTAGTACTTGCGGCAGTAATATTAACTAAAAATGCGACATAAACACTTCCTGAATTTGTTGATGTAAAAGCCTTATTATCATCTTCACCTGAAGTTGTCATAGATGCATTATTACCAATACCTGAAGAAATGTAATTTGAATATGACATTCCAGAATTAGCAACAGCTATTGCATTTGTTCCACCTGCACTATGAGCCGTCCAACCATGAGCTGTAAGTAGCTCTCCAGCTGTGTAATCAAAATTTTCTTCAAGCAATAAGCTTTGGGCCCACGAGTTATTAAACAGCAGCATGAGGGCCAGCATGTTA
>CAZDUU010000061.1:0-7720 GCA_964508675.1 uncultured Bacteroidales bacterium
AATGGCTGAAAAAGTTCAACCATATGAGCTGGCATTTTCTTCTTCATCGTTAACCCAACTTAACAACCTTAGTCCTTATTTTGAGCAGATGCTTCATCAGCAAAAGCAAGCTATCGCAGTACAAGCCGCAAAAAGTAAGGAACTGGCAGCATACAGCAAAAAAGCAAAACTGTATGTATCTCACTTTTACCAGGTTTTTAACTTTGCAATATTGCGCAATGAAATAGCACCTGCAGCCCGTAAATTTTTTGGATTAAGAGAGAACGATTCGCGAACACCTAATTTGTTAAGCGAAAAAGATATTGTTTACTGGGGCGAACAAATTTTAAAAGGTGAGCAGGAACGCCTGGCTAAGATGGGAGGGAATCCTATCACAAACCCCACAGCTGCTGTGGTAAAAGTTCGTTATGAACAATTTATCGAAGCCTTACATTATCAGAAAGTACTTCAGAAATCTACTAAATATGCTACCGATAAAATCGCTGAACTACGCTCCGATGTTGACAATATGATTCTTAAACTCTGGAACGAAGTCGAAGAACATTTTTCAAACCTCAACGACGAAGAAAAAAGAAATGCCTCTACGGAATACGGAATTGTATATATCTGGCGTCCCTACGAACGCGAAAATGAAAACGAAGATGCTGTAGAAGAAGAATATGCAGATGAATCTGAAATGTTCCAAACTGTTCAGGAAAACCGCTTGGCTGAAATGGAAGAAATCGAAGAACAACCTTCGCAGGAAGAACTACAATACGCGATTAGTTTTTCGGGCAATTAGCCAGATACAGATTCCACCGACTAATCCTCCCAAAATTCCATAAAATAAACTCGTCAGCGTTAACTGACTACTTGTATTGTTGACTATTTCCTCGTTCGGTAACCAGTATGCCAGAACCACTCCCATCAAATTATTGATAAAGTGACTGATAATCGGAATCCAGATAGTACCTGTCATCTCTAGCAGATAACCAAAAAGTACTCCTAAAAACAAACGGGGTATAAAACCAAAAAACTGAAAATGGATAGCAGAAAATAAAATAGCCGAAACCCACACTGCCCAATGAATGCTTTTAGTCCACTCGGTAAATAAACGTTGCAATAATCCTCTGAAAAGCAACTCCTCGCCAATGGCCGGTAATGCAGCTATCAAAAGTATATTATATAAAAAAACGCCCACATTATCAGCTTTTAAGAAATAAGTTGTCAAAGCATTTGCATTATCTTCTGAATCGCGCATCCAATTTTCAATTCCCTGCATAAACGAAGGAAAGGTCATATAACTGTTGATATACGATAAAAGATTTGAGAAAGGAATAAATGACAGAACAGCAATAACAGTCAAAAGAACAACATAAAATGATGAAATCCGGTTAAACCGAAGAAAATCCTTTACTGAATTATACATCAAAAAGGCAACTAAAACAGGAGGGAGAATAAATAATCCAAACGACTGAACCAGTTGGAAAAATTTCAAAACTTTCACCGTATCAGGCTGCGTAAAATCCTGTAATAATTCGGGATGATGAATAATGTCAAATCCAAATCCCAACTGAACAACTACAATTCCAACCACATACATCATCAGAAAACTCACAAAAATGATAAACAACGTCATCAAAAACTTAACGGATGTTGACGAGTTATACAGAATACCTTTAAACATGACTCAAAGATTTTTATCAAAGATGATACAATTTTAATTAAAGTACAAATTTTGCAAACATAACATTATAATACAGACATCATCAAATCCTTTTATTAATTCCCTTTCCCTTTCAACTTAATCCCTTTTACCTTAAATCAGTTTATTTTCAACATTTTTTTCATGATTTAAAAAAAAGCTATATATTTGAACATAATTTAGACTTTTTCAACGATGAAGTACCTTTTTTTACTAATTATTTCAAGCTTTTTACTAATCGGATTTTATAATTGTAAAAAACAAAATGATTTAATAGAACCCAAGGTCATTGACAGCTTATTTTATACTCAGGCTGAAAAGAGCATTATTTTCAGTGCCGATTCAACGACCCCTTTCACTTGCCTGTCAGCCTTGGATTCCCAACAATTACAAATTCTGAAAAAAGTTTCCAGAAACGTAAAAACCAACAATGACACTACCACGTACTTAGTAAACAGGATGTATAAAACCCTATTCCAGTATCAGGGACTTTCGAACATTGCTGCTCCGGAAATTGGAATAAACAGAAACATCATCATTGTTCAACGCCTCGATAAAACAGGAAACCCATTTGAACTCATGCTGAACCCCAAAATCACCCAGCATTCTACTTCCACTACTGTTTATCCAGAAACATGTATTACACTTCCGGGTGCATACCCAACGAGTGTTGAGCGTTATAACTTAATCTTCGTTGAATATTACGATTTGGAAGGCATCATACACAGCGAAATGATAGAAAATCAGACTGCTGCTACCGTTCAACACGCCATGACACATTTAGGCGGAGGAGTTTTGCCACTCACCATCGACCCGCTTGCATTTACCGGACAGGAAGTTGATACCATTATGAACGGACCTGATTCTGTTGCAATGCGCATTTTGCTCACTACAAATTACCAGGATTCGCTTATTTTAAGGAAGACAAGTATTGATGTTCACCCCGACTCCAATGATATTGTGCTGGTGACGCTCATTAAACGAATGCGGGTAGCTTTAGCTTCTTCGGGAGGAGGAGTTGGCATTGCTGCTCCCCAGGTCGGAATTAACAGAAATATAGTTTGGGTACAACGTATGGATAAAACCGGAAAACCATTCGAAGTTTATCTGAATCCTAAAATTGTAATGAACAGCACGAATACTGTTTTGTTCAACGGCGACGGCTGTTTATCCGTACCTGTTCCAGCATCAGGCAGAACTCTGCGCTGGGCAGCAGTAGGCATTGAATACGATTTATTAGATGGTACTCACCATTCCGAAGTTGTTCAGGGAACGGCTTATACAAATTTCACAGCGGTTATTTTTCAACACGAAATTGACCACTTAAACGGAATTTTATTTTTTGACAGAATAGCAAAACACTAATGAATATAATATTTAGAACATATTCATTCTTTATTGCTTTAATAATCTTTGTGTTATTTAATCATGCTTTATTCTCACAAGACTTAAACATGCTTAAAAACGCTTCTTTTATTTTTAAAGGCAGAGTACTTGGTAAATTACCATTTAAAAATGAGAATTGTGTTTGGATGGAAGCCTATCAAATTGAAGTTAAATCAATTTACAAAGGCGAGAATTTAAAATTAGATACGATTAATTTAATAGCCGAATCCGTTTTGGGCTGGTCAGAATGTGGTATTGAAAACTGGACTAGTGCATATACGACTGAAGAAAAAAATAAATTTGCTTTTGGAATGGGGTATGGAGCTACTTATTTATTTTTTTGTAATCCGTATAAAGAATATTTGCCTGATAAAACATGTGTATGGGATACAATATTTCAACTTAAAAATAAGAGTATTGTTTTTGAACCTGTTTGTAAAACTCGTGACTGTATTTTTAATATTTTATCTGAACCTTATTTCTATAAAGATGAAAACAATAAAATTATTGGACCTATAAAAGTAATGGGTTGTGGAAAAAATTTTAACTCTGAAGAAGAATTTATAGAGTATTTAAAAAAGGAAAACATAATTTCTCAAATTGAAATAGATAAATGTAAAAGAAAGATTGAATTACAATAAACTAATTTTAAGGTAAAAAATAAGACTTCTTAACACCTTATGAAATTTTTTGTAACTTTGTTTCATGAAAAGTAGTATTTACTAATTGAGCTTACGGGATATTGAAATAATTAGTAATTTTATAACCATAAACTTAAAGAATACAACGATGAAAAAACATTTATTTTTAATCACAGTAATAACCTTTGTGTTATTTAATCATGCTTTATTCTCACAAGACTTAAACATGCTTAAAAACGCTTCTTTTATTTTTAAAGGCAGAGTACTTGGTAAATTACCATTTAAAAATGAGAATTGTGTTTGGATGGAAGCCTATCAAATTGAAGTTAAATCAATTTACAAAGGCGATGGCTTAAAATTAGATACAATTAATTTAATAGCCGAATCCGTTTTAGGATGGTCTGAAGGTGGCATTGAAAACTGGGTTAGCGAATATACACCCGAAGAAAAAAATAAATTTGCATTGGGATATGGGAGTACCTATTTGTTTTTTTGTAATCAATATGATGGATATTTGCCTGATAATATACAAATATGGGATACAATATTTCAACTTAAAAATAAGAGTATTGTTTTAGAACCTGTTTGTAAAACTCGTAATTGTCGTTTTCCTTATTACATTAATAAGCAATCTATAACTATAATAAAAAACTTTGGAAAAGAATATACAACAGAAGAAGAACTTATTAATTATTTAAAAAAAGAAGGTATTATTTCATCAGATAAAAATATTAAAAAAAAAGATGTAAATTATTTAGAACAAGACAATGCCAATAAATTATTATATGCCAAACGCATTAAAAACTATGAAAAATTACTCAACGAATATCAACTAATACAAAAACATATTTCACAAAACAAAAAAAGTAATGCGAACAAAGATGTTGAAGATATAACATTCACTTTTGAAAACCCGACGGTTACAGGTACTAATCCACAGTTTTTCGAATTTGATATTATGGCATCAGGAAGTACAAATACTTATCTTGATATGGCAATGTTTCATCTGAAATATAATTCCCAGGTTTTTGGGACTCATGCCGTACTAAATAACAGGGTAGACATAACCAGGGGTTCAAATTTCAATAATATTAATTACATTGACCCTGATACAGTAATGGCTGATAAAACAGATACTTTTTCAGTGATGATAAGCAGAAATGGAGATTATTCGCCGCTCAATAGAACTCAAATTACCATAACACCACAAATTCTTTTACATGTTAAAATGGAAATTGTAAATTGTACAAGCACTACCGATATTGAATTTGTTGATTTGTTTTTCACCGGCATGATGACTACTTATACGCTTACCCCTGATGAACCGGCAACTTCAGGTGGAACTTCATACGATAACGTTAATTATCCAACTATATTGGCTTACACTCTTTGTCCACCGCCTGTTATTACAAATATGTTTCCAAACCCTATTACATCGGGGACTAATTCTGTCCTTACTATTCAGGGTTCTAATTTTGGTAATACACGAGGTACCAGTCAAATTTGGATGTTTAATGACGAATATAATTATCATAATGATACCACAAAATATTTTGATTATATTGATTACTTATCGTGGAGCGATACAGAAATTAAGTTTATTGTACCATCAAAAGTTGATACAATTGTAATTGATAGTTTAACTATAGATACCTTAAATTTTAAAGGTGCTGGTTCTGGGCCTGTGTTTGTACATAGAAGTGATAATACAAAAGCAATAAGCCCTGTACCTTTAGAAATTTCTTATGCTAATATGAATGTCAGTATTGGGCATAGTACCCCAAATTATCAAAAAATTCCAATACGAGTAATTCCAGATTATGGCGATACTGCAAAGTACTTTTATTTAGATACCAGCATAACTAACTTAACAGAAAGAGTATCTGCAATAAAAACCGCATTGCTTTACTGGTCGTGTAACACATTTATTAATTGGGCTATAAAAGATACTATTGAAGTACAACACTTTGAAGACAACTTTTCTGTATTATACATGGACGATAGTTTTCATGGTTCACCATTAGCAAAAACATTATTTTCCAATGGTGTTACTTGTACAGACGATAACGGTAATAAAATTGCGTATTATAAAGATATTGATATTGGTTTTTCAAGAGATTTCAGTAACATTATTTCAACAGCATGGTTATATGATACAACTTATACTCAAAATCTTCCACCTTATCAACAAGATTTTTTCGCTGTTACTCAACATGAACTTGGTCATGCCCATGGATTAGACCATGTAAATGATACTACTGATATAATGTATTATGCAAGCGTTATGGGACATGTCAATTATTACAATCGCTTAAATTTATATAGTAGTCCCGATGCAGTAAATGGTGGTAATTATATATTTCAAAAAAGTCAACAAATTCACTCATGCGATTTTGTAACTCAAATGGTACCTGCTTCATCAAGTAATTGTATTTCGCATGTTAGTAATATACTTAACGATGATGTTCATTTATATGCATATCCAAATCCAATGGACGATGTTTTAAACCTTTCCTTTACCCTAAAACAAAACGCTGCTCTATATTTCACAATGTATGATAATATTGGTAATATGATTAAAGAAATTGATCTTGGCAAACAAAATATGGGTTCACATGCTCTTAAAATTAATGTCAGCAATATTTCTTCAGGGTTGTATTTATTAAGTGTTAAAATAAATAACAGAACTGAAACAATTAAATTAATAAAGCATTAATCATCAATAAAAAATAAAATACTATGGGACTTTTTGACAAACTTAAAGGCGAATTTATTGACATCATTGAATGGCTCGACCCGACCAATGATACGATGGTTTATCGTTTTGAACGTTATCAGAACGAAATCAAAAACGGCGCAAAACTTACCGTACGCGAATCGCAGGTGGCTGTGTTTATTAATGAAGGACAGCTTGCCGACATCTTCAATCCCGGCATGTACACACTTACAACCGAGAACCTGCCTGTTTTAGCTACCTTAAAAGGATGGAAATACGGATTTAACAGTCCTTTCAAAGCTGAAGTTTACTTTCTAAATACCAAGAACTTTACCGATTTAAAATGGGGAACTCCAAATCCCATCATGCTCCGCGACCCTGAATTCGGACCTATCCGCATCAGAGCTTTTGGCAGTTATGCCATGAAAGTAAAAGATCCTGCAAAATTTATCAAAGAAATTGTAGGAACAGATGGCAATTTCACAACAGATAAAATTACTGAACAATTAAAAAATATTGTCGTTACCCGATTCACGGATGCTATCGGCGAAGCAAAAATTCCGGTACTGGACATGGCTTCCAATTACGACGAAATATCAAAATTCCTTGAAGATAAAATCAAGCCCGAATTCATGGAATATGGTATTGACCTTACCAAATTTTTAATTGCCAATATTTCGCTTCCGCCTAACGTTGAAGAAGCACTCGACAAACGTTCAAGCATGGGAATTATAGGTGATTTGAATAAATATACTCAATATCAAGCCGCTGAATCTATGACTGCTGCTGCTAATAATCCTTCAGGAACTGCCGGAGCCGGTATGGGAATGGGAATGGGTTTTGCAATGGCAAATCAAATGGCCAATGCAATGAACAATAATCAGCAAAATAACCAACAGCAACAAAACCAGCAGACTCCTCCGCCAGTCCCGCCACAATTGCAATTCTTTGCTGTAATCAACGGACAACAATCCGGCCCATATGATTTGAACGGATTAAAGCAGCTTATTATGCAAAATCAGATAAATAAACAAACACTGGTTTGGCGTCAGGGAATGGCAAACTGGGATACCGCAGGTAATGTTGTTGATTTACAAACTTTATTTGGTGCTGTACCTCCGCCAATTCCACCACAATCTTAATATTTACTGATTTATTTCCAATAAAATAAGCTAAAATCTATGGAACAAGAACAGGTCATTTCCCAAACCAACCAACAGGAAGTAACTTGTAAGCAATGTGGGGCAAAACTGGTTTATGCTCCCGGAACTACAAGACTAAAGTGTGCGTATT
>CAZDUU010000062.1:0-7651 GCA_964508675.1 uncultured Bacteroidales bacterium
AAGTATTAGCTTTTCTGATATGCTGATATAGCCTTTCATCACTTATTCTGCAAAAACGATTGCTTCGTAGGTATATATTTCCGCCGTTTTCCATCCGTCCCATCCGATTCCGGCTTTATCGCGTGAACAATGGCCCAAAAAATCTTCCAATACCCATCCTGTTTTATTGTAAACCTGTGGCAGAAAAGTTCCGGTATATGTCCCCTTTTTTATGTAAACGCCATGTTTACCCAACACAATTTCCGATGTATCCTGTATTTTTTTTAGCGGGGTCAGCACAGAAATTTCAATTTTTATTTCATTCAGTTCAGTAGAATCAACCGGCTCAAAACGGTGGTCATGTGTGGCAGAAGCCACGACCATTTCCTGAACAGTTTTCAACAAGGGTTTATCACCGGTAAAAGTTCCTATACAACCTCTTAAATCGCCATTTTTATACAATGATACAAAGGCACCCATTTTCATTTCTAAAAGGTTATTTTTAGTGCTATATTCTGGAACTTGTCCGGTTTTCAAATAATCATTCAGTGTATTGCGGGCAAGAGTTAATAATTCCTTCTTGTCTGCAGCGTCAAAAACGATGGAATCATCCGGTTTATGTTTTACGGCAAAAGCAGCGTACCCCACCACCCTGCTTTTGTCACCATAAGGACTGTCGCCACTGTTAATATATTTCAACAGCTGAAAACTGCAGTTTCCTTTAAGCTGATTCAGATACAACAAAACAAATACAGGATACTTCCCGCAAAGACGGGTATAAAGATTATCGACCCTGTTTTTATCTTTATTATTCAACAATGCCTGTAGTGAATCCGCATTATTGCCCAACACGGTTTCTATCGTTTCTCCGTCAATACGTTTGGCATCGTTATAAGTCGGGTAATGTGATAAATCTGTGCTGATTACAAAAAGATTTTTTTCGTTGTAAAACGGGAGTAACACCCGTGCAATTTCTTTGCATTCGTCCAGATTGTCCGAAGTTATCAGAATCGGAACTATTTTAAAAGATTTTTTCAGTCTTATCTGCAAAAAAGGAAGTTCAACTTCAAGCGCATGCTCTTTTTCGTGTGCAGAATCGTCTTCATGAAAAAACGTTGGATATTTGTCCAGCAATGAACTACACAATTCGTGGTTTACACTCACCACTCCCAAAGGAGTTTCAAAATCGCCGGAATTAAAAATCGCCGCACCATTGCTTAATACATGATGACTCGGAGCTATAATAAAAATATTTTCGTATTGTGCATTTTCATTTATCTGGTAAAAGGCTTCAGCCGCAGTCTGTCCGCTGAAAGCATATCCGGCATGGGGAGCAATTATTGCAAGCGGATTTAGTTTTTGCCTGAATTTTACATAAGAAAAATTCTCGTTTAACTCAAGTTTGAGCGATTCGGGATTGTTTTCGTAAAACCTGCCGGCAAATACCGATTTTCTGTTTTTCAGATTCATTTTTGTAAATGTTTGACTATTGCAAGAACATAACACCATTAAGAACAGATGAAAAACCAAACATCTTATCATTAAACCATTATACTTCTTCTGGTGTAAAGATACGAGTTTTTTCCAAACCAAATTTTGACTTAACCCATTCAAAACAATCTATTTATTTTTAGTTTTTTTGAATCCGATTGAAAATTATTGCTTAGGTTTGCAAAAAAAAGAATATCTACGTTGTTCAGACAAAGTCCCATAGTTTCTGAATCGTTAAAAAAAATTGCCAAAGTTTATCTAACCGCAATTATTATATTTCTGATATTCAGAGTAATACTGTTTTTTTCTGAAATTAGACGCGTTGATATAAATCAGGATGGCTTGTGGACTATCATTCAGGCATTTATTATAGGAATCCGTTTTGACCTGGTAATTACGGGCTATATCATGCTTCTGCCAGCAACCGTTCTTTTAGTATTAGAATGGTTCAACCAGAAAATGGTTTGGGTTGAAAAAATTATCTTTTTCTGGATTTTCATTCTATTCAGTCTTACTTTTATTGTTTGTGCTGCAGATGTCCCTTATTTTAACCAGTTTTTCACACGTTTTTCAATGCGCGCCTTCGACTGGATGGACGATCCCAAATTTGTATTTTCGATGATCATACAGGAACCCAGATATTTCCTGATCGCCCTGCCTCTTATTATTTTAATCATTGCTTTTTATAAAATATTGAAACGGGTTTTCAAAAAAGAGATACCCTCTCAAAACCATAGATTATACCTTAAAATCACAATATCTGTATTAGCCATATGCCTGATTTTTCTTGGAATACGAGGCCGAATACAACTCAAATCACCCATCAGAACCGGAACAGCTTATTTCTGCAATAATTCATTTTTAAACCAACTCGGATTGAACCCTGCTTACACTTTAGTCCACAGTTATATTGAAGATCAGAAAAACAAAACCTGTCAGTTCATTGACGATAAAGTGGCCATTCAAAGTGTTCAGAAATGGCTTAATATTGATCAGCAAACCTACAACTCGCCTATAGCACGAAATGTCTGTCCGGACACTCTGCTAAAGTCAAGATCCAATATCGTGCTAATTATAATGGAAAGCATGAGTGCAGCAAAAATGGGACGATTCGGGAATTCCGACCACCTGACTCCTTTCCTTGACAGCCTTTCACATCAGTCGTATTTTTTCGAAAACATATATTCAGCCGGAATTCATACGCACAATGGCATTTTCGGAACTTTATTCTCTTTTCCGTCGCTCTACAGCAGGCATAATCTAAAAACAATCAACGAATATTACGGAATCAGCAGTGTTTTAAGGAGTAAGGGATATTCTACAACGTACTTCACCACTCACGATGGTCAGTTTGACAATGTAGAAGGTTTTCTGCGAGCCAATGACTTTGAAAATGTAGTCAGTCAGTCGAACTACCCTGCTTCGGAAGTGAAATCGACATTGGGTGTGCCCGACGATTATATGTTTCGTTTTTCTTTGCCCATTATTGACAAGCTCAGTGCCCAAGAAAAACCTTTCTTTGTATCTTTTATGACTGCCAGTGATCACGGGCCGTATATGGTTCCTGAATATTTCCATCCGCATAGCAAAGAAGTGACAAAGCAAACGGTAGAATATGCCGATTGGTCGCTGAGACTTTTTCTGGATTCGGCATCAAAGAAAAAATGGTTTTCAAATACTCTCTTTGTCTTTATTGCTGACCACGGATCGCCAATTCGAGTAACCTACGATATTTCGCTCGACTATCACCATATCCCTCTGATTATTTATTCGCCGGAATTATTGGGAAAACCTGAAACGCTGGATTGTATTGGCGGTCAGATTGATGTATTTCCCACGCTCATGGGAATTTTAAAAGTTCCATACATCAACAACACTTTAGGAATTGACCTGCTCCGCGAAAAAAGGCCTTATATTTTTATGAATGATGACGATAAAATGGGTGTGATAGATAACGACCGGTTCCTGATTTTTTACCCTAAAGGTACTTCAAAACTATACAAATACAGAAATAACGATGTACACGATTTCTCGAACGAAGAAATAAAAAAAGCAAAAGAAATGGAAGCCTACGCAAAGTGTAATTTGCAGGTTTTTCAATATATGCTTCAACATGAAAACACATTGCCATTGCCTGTAATACTGAAAAAATAGAAATTAGTATAAAACTGCCGACTAACGGCTGTTACCCGAAAAATCGAATTTAAATAAGATAACGAAATTTGATTTTTGAGTAATTTGTTTATGTCCTCGTTATTTTCGAAGCATCGGAACGAGAACGAGGTGGGGATTGGGTTACAGTAGTGCTTTAAGGTGTCATAAGGCAACCTTAACTAATTTTATTGTGTCTTTCTTAGCAGCTTCAACTGTTATTGTCATAGTTTCATAACCTTCTTTACTAAGAATTACTGTCATTGGTGGGCAGCTGAAAAGTCCACCAGAAATACTTTCTAAAGTAAAATTACCGTTTTTGTCTGAATAGGTAAAATCAGATTTATATTCATTTTTATTTTTAACAAAAACACTGTCTATAGGCAAATTTGTTTGCTTGTCAATCAAAACACCAGTTGCAGTTTGCAAACAGTCTCCACATGCAGTAAAAAATGCTATGAAGACTAATACTAAAATAATCTTTATATCTTTCATTTTTAAGAATTACTGCTAACAGCAGTATGTATAATAACTATTAATTTTAAAATAATCAATCAAAAGTAAAGCGTTTAAATGAGACAACAAAATTTAATTTTTGAGTAATTTATGTGTATATTTGTTATAAACAATGAACGAGTTTGCCATCAAAGAATGTTCTTTTCTTGTGCACATCAATTCTCGATACATTCCGAAGTATCGGAACACTCGAATTGACAAGTGAGAGGAATCAATTACCACTCTGTCACATCTAGTAGCGAAGCGTATCGAGATGTGTTACTCTACACCCTGTCATGCTGAGTAACATTCACATTGTGAATGCATATCGAAGCATGTTGCCCACTTCCACGGGTTGTGTGCGTCAATTCTCGATACATTCCGAAGTGTCGGAACACTCGAATTGACAGCAAGAGAATGCAATAACCACTCTGTCACATCGAGTAGCGAAGCGTATCGAGATGTGTTGCTCTACATTCTGTCATGCTGGCTATTCATTGCTTTAGAGTTAAACCCAAAGCAGCAAAACTATTGAATGAAATATATTTTATTCACCCAAAATAGATTGATAAAAAGGAAGGGATTTGTAGCTGACAATCCGTACACCTTTGTAATAATAATTGATAATCTCCGAATACGATAACCCTTTCTTGGCCATCTGAATGGCTCCATCCTGACATAAACCAACTCCATGACCAAAACCTTTGCCCGTAAAAACCAATGTATCACCATCGGCTTTCACTGAAAAAAAGGTTGATTTCAGGTTAAAGTTCTCGCGGATTTTTCGCAATGAAACGTTATCGTTTTTAATTTTATAAAAAGCCTTACGCTGGGTCTGGCTGAAATTAAAATCTTCTGCTGTCAGATTATCCATGGAAATTTTATTTACCGAAAGAAACTTTTTGAAATCAGCAATGGAAATTTTTTTCTCCCATGCAGTATTTCGCTGATACTGGCAATAAGGATCTTTCACTGAGCGGAGATAATATTTGGGTCTGCCCCATACATCTTCGGAGTTCATGGTTTGTCCGCCGCAACTGGCATGAAAAGTTGCCGTGATCACGGTTCCGCCTGAATCAACAATCACCATATCTTTGGTATCATTGACTGCCTGCGAAATAATGGAATGATATGAAAGACTGTAATTTTTCCCTTTGTACGCCTGACAATGAACTCCGTCGCAAAGATGGAATCCTTCAGTGTAATGCTTGCCAATATTTTCCAAAGCAAAAGTCCGACAGAGAATGGCTTGTGTTTTATAAAATTCGGTAGCAGGCTGATATCCACTTTCGCTTTCTACTACGCCACATATGTAATCGTCCATATCAACGTAATTGTAAAAATTCAGATGGTCATTTTCAGCTTTTATGGCCATATCATCATCATAATAACGCTGGCTCAACGACGGGATAGTCGGTTTATATTTCAGAACATTATTTTGTTCCGTTCCTACAAAGCGAATTTGCTTGTATGTTCCATATTTTCTGGCCACATTTCGTATTTCGACAGAATCATTATTGTAAATAACGGACCAGGTTTCGTTCAGAGATAATGTTGCAATACAGGTCGTGTCAGCATATACCTTATAGGAGCCCAGGTAAGCACTCACCACACACGATTTGATTTTTTGCTTATAAAAAACAGCTATATTCAGTTTCTGCGAATACAATAAAGAAAAATTCAGGAACAATCCTATAAAGATCAAGCGCCTCATACCTGTTTTAAATATTGAATCATTTTGGCAGCGACCTTGTCAGAAGCACCTTTTTCGCCCATCAGATTTCTGAATTTTTTATAATCACCCAAAACAGTTTCTCTATATTCGGGATTTAAAATCTTTGACAATTCGGTTTTCAGGTTTTTATAGTTCAGATCGTTTTGTAACAATTCTTTTATCGCTTCCTTTTCGAGTATTAAGTTTACAAGCGACACAAATTTCACTTTAACTAAACGCTTCCCCACAGCGAAAGTCAACCCATTAGTCTTATAGCAAACCACTTCGGGCACATTGAACAAAGCTGTTTCGAGTGTAGCAGTTCCTGATTTAACAACTGCAGCTTCTACGTGATGCAAGAGCGCGTAAGTATCGTCAAAAATCACACGCACATTAGGAATTTTCAATGCTTCGTCGTATAATTCCTTTGGAAGAAATGACATACCAGCGATCACAAAATTATACTCTTTGAAATCGCCTGCCACTGAAGTCATTATTTGTAATATTTTAATCAACTCCTGCCTGCGACTGCCGGGCAAAATGGCAATCATGGATTTTTCTTCCAACTGATGGCGGGCACAAAAGTCGGCTTTATTTTCTGCGTTTTCCAATGCGGGAGCGAGTGCATCCATAATCGGATGTCCTTCATAATCGACCTCTATTGCAAAACGTTTATAAAAATCCTTTTCAAACGGTAGAATGACGAACATTTTATCTACGTAATCGCGTACCTGATACACACGTGACTGATGCCATGCCCAGACAGTAGGCGAAATATAGTAAAACACTTTTATTCCTTTTTTCTTTGCCCATTTGGCAAGGCGAAGATTAAAACCCGGAAAATCGACTAAAATCAACACATCGGGATGATAAGCTAAAATATCGCTGTAAGCAAATTTAAAATTACGTTTAATTGTTTTCAGATGAAGCAGGACTTCAACCAGCCCCATGAAACTTAAGTCCCGGATATGCTTCACCACCTCCACTCCCTGTGCAATCAGGGAATCTCCTCCCCATGCTCTTATCTGAGCCTGACTGTCGTGTTTTTTTAAGCCTTTCACCAGGTTGGCAGCATGAATATCACCCGACGTTTCACCGCATATTAGATAGTACTTCATCTTTTAAGCAATGTTACATATCGGGAATGGTCAAACGGAAATATAAAATAACGACTCCCCAAGTAAGTACGGCTAATATTACTCCTCTAACAGCATAATACCATTCTCTGTTCAAAAAGAAATAAAATCCGGCCAGATTTGCCAGCAAACTTAAACTTAACACGTTCGACATGACACCCAATTGATACGACATCAGTATAAAATTCTTAAGCGAATGATAAGAACTGTCGAACAAATACATGACCAGTAAACCAATTAAAGGAAGTATCATGCCAACAATCCAACCTACCCACCATTGGTTCCATTTTGAATTTTTAGAGCTCATAATTCCATTGATTTAAATGTTGATAAGCTTCATATGCTGTAAAATCTACCTTAACCGGAACAACCGAAGCAAAACCATTGGCCAGTGCCCACTCATCGGTATCAGTAGCTGCAGGTTCAAAATTATCAAAATCACCGGTCATCCAGTAATAAGGGCTATGATGCGGATCTTCGCGTTTAACAAAATCTTCTTTCCATACCCCTTTTGCCTGACGGCATAATTTTACACCTTTTAACTGCTGCAATGGAAGTTTGGGGATATTAACATTCAGGCAAATATCTTTAGGCAAGCCTTTCGTCAAAACATTTTCAAGAATTTTAGTTGCCACATGCTCTGAGGCAGTAAAATCAGGATTAACAGCATAATCAAGCAGCGAAA
>CAZDUU010000063.1:0-7628 GCA_964508675.1 uncultured Bacteroidales bacterium
ATAGTTAAGGAATACATTGGTGTGTTTATAATAATGTGTGTCTTACACCCATATGGGTTTAAATCACAATAGCTCTTATTAACATATATAATAAACATGATACAATCATGGTCATAGATATTGTGAGAATCCATGCAGCCATAATACTTAGTGCTACTCTCCAACCAACAGCTGAAACACAGCGTGTAACACTCCCCCCCATAATCGAACATGAAATGCTATGATGTATGCTAACCGGAATTCCCATAAAAGCTGACATTGCTAATGTCATTGCTCCTGCAGTTTCAGCTGAAAATCCATGAACCGGTTTTAAGTCGGTAAGATTTACACCCATAGTTTTGATAACTTTCCAGCCACCAGTCAATGTTCCTAATGCCATTGCAATATAGCATGAAAAGGCAACCCATTCCGGAACATAAAATTCTGAACCTAAATAGCCTGTACTGAATAACAACACAGCTATTATACCCATCGTTTTTTGTGCATCATTGCTTCCATGTCCCAGGCTAAAAAATGCTGATGAAACTAACTGAAGCCCCCTGAACCATGAATCAACTTTACCCGGTCTTGATTTTCTTAATAAATACTTGGTCAATATCATTAACAGATAACCCAAAATAAAACCAACAATGGGCGATACAAAAATAAAGATTACCACTTTAATTATACCTGAAGCGATTACACTGTCAGCTCCGAAAACAAACCAGGCAGGACCTACCATTCCTCCGATAAGTGCATGTGAAACACTTATAGGTAATCCAAAGTGCGTACAGAAATATACCCAAATCGCTGCTCCCACCAATGCCGAAAAAATAAACCAGGGTTCTACAACATGAGGTTCAACTATTCCTTTCCCCATGGTATTAGCCACATGCAGGCCAAATAAAAAATAAGCAGCAAAGTTAAAAATCGCTGCCCATAAAACAGCCATAAAAGGAGATAGAACTCTGGTCGCTACTATTGTAGCAACTGAATTCGCGGCATCATTCATCCCGTTCAGGAAATCGTAAATCAGGGCAATAACGATTATTATTATTACTAATGTACTCATACTATGCTTGTTTAATCATTATTGATTTTATTACATCCGAAGCGTCTTCGAGCTTATCTGTTGCTTTTTCAAGTTCCTGAAAAATTTCTTTTTTCTTTATCAGTTCAATAGTATTTGTTTCTTTTTCAAATAATTGAGAAATAGCTAAATGATAAACATCGTCTGCCAGATTTTCAATTTCATTCACATGAATACATGCGTTATTGATCTTTTCAGGATGCTTAATTTCATCGATGTGCTCAATGGCCATTTGCAATGACTTTGCACCATCATTAATCAATTCTGCAAACTTCACAAACTCAGATGGATTTTCTTTAGGTTTATATAGTAAATAACGCTGTGCAGAACCATTGATATGATCAACAACGTCATCAATAGAAGAAACTAAAGACTGAATATCTTCACGGTCAAACGGAGTTATGAACGAAGAATTGAGCATATCGAACATCTGATGCGTAATATCATCACCCCGTTTTTCCAATTCTTTAATTTTAGAAATATGCTTCATTTTATCGTCCCAGTTCTCTGCACTCATAAGTTGAACTAAAACTTCTGAAACATTAACCAAATTTGAAGAAGCCTGTTTAAAAGAAGGATAAAATTTTTTATCCTTTGGTACTAAAATCTGAAAAAAACTATTTAATCCCATAATACATATTTATGTTTGATACAAAGGTTTAACTTTGTTGTAAACTTAATATTAAGTGATTGTTAAGTAATTGTTAAGGATAAAAAAAACAAAAACAGCGTGTAATTGCAATTAAATTATCTGCTGTGATATTGAATCAAGCCTTTCATTGGCGATTTTTCCAAGGCGATGATACTTAAACCAAATTTGTTGCAAACTTCTTTCAGTTCTTTCTGAAAAACATATGCCACTGAGCCTGTAAAAGCGATTTCCGGAGAATACAAATTTTTGTAAGGTAAAATATGAAGTTTGATAAAGTTATCGAAAGAATTTATTAATAAATATTTAATACAATCGAAATTATCGTTTTGCTTAATGAAATAGGTAAACGAAGCTAAATACCTGTTGGCAAATGGTTTTCGATAAATATTTTCCAGAATATCAGACAATGTAACTTTGGTATATTCTTCAAATGCCCGAATCAGTTCGTCAGGACACTGTCTGTAATATATCATTTTCAAGAGTTCTTTACCCAGGTATGCTCCGCTGCCCTCATCGCCCACAATATAACCTAAAGAAGGATTATGTCTCTTTAATTCTTGGCCATCGTAATGAGCAAGATTGGCTCCTGTTCCTAAGATTGCTATCCAGCCTGATTTTTCTATGAGTAAACCATGTGCAGCCGCATAAATATCGCTCTGCACAATTATTTCATCGTTTTTAGCAACTGAAGAAATGGCTTTTCTGACCTTACTGCATAAAATTTCTGATGCACAACCGGCTCCATAAAAATACACCGATTTTACTTTTTCATTTCCTGCTTCCCTCATCACGTCAAGAAAAGACTGGCTGATAACCGACTCTTCAGTCAATAAAGGGTTCAAACCGACTGTTTCTTTCTGAACAACACGCTGTCCGTCAACTATTGACCAGGATGTTTTGGTAGAGCCACTGTCTGCTATAATTAACATAGACTAAGGAAGTTTGACTTTTTTATCGAAAAACTGAATAATATGTGGTAATTCGTGCTCAAAATTGGGTGTAAAAATATCTTTTTTCAAATTTAATTCAATTTCGCGTTTTGACCAAAATTTTCCTTCATCCACTTCATTTTTATTCACATAAATATCGTCATCCCACTGACTAATGAAGACATAAACCAGCTCGCGCTCAATTTCTGATTCCCAGATGTATTTTCCGATAAAAGCCAGATGTTGCAATCTGATACCCAGTTCTTCTTCGGTTTCTCTTTTAATGGAAGTTTCGAGCGATTCGCCCCAAGAAATATGTCCGCCCACAGCAGTATCCCACTTGCCGGGTTGAACAAGCTTATTCATAGCCCGTTTTTGCAAATAAAGTTTTCGCTCCTTATTAAATAAATGCACATGAATAACCGGATGTAACATTTTTTTATCTTTATGAACCATGGAACGGGGTGCTTTCCCGATAATTTTTCCTTCTTCATCAACCAGCGGAACCCATTCTTCACCGGCAAATTTTCTTTTATTCCAATACATCCGAAGAAATTCGACCAAAAAATAAGCTCCAAATATGAGATAAAGCAATACTCCGCTTATAAAACCCCATGCTTCCTTTGACATATAAAATGCCGAGTAGAAAACCAGACCCGTATGAAGCAATAAAATGAGACACAGTAAGCGCATGTTTCTTCGCAGCAGGCGGACACTGTCTTCGTTCAGTTCAACAGTTAAACCATAACGTCCCATCATTCCTGATAAAAGTGATGGAGGTGCAAATGCCATAAAAAGCAGCATTACACACATGATAACCTGAACAATCCCGGGTTTAAGTTTGAAGAAAAGTTCGTCGTGCGATATGATTGAAACAAGCCCGAGAACTACTATTAAGCCAGTATCGAGTAAAACAAAGTAATCAAATCTTTTTTCCTTAATAAATATCCAAGCTGCCTGAAAAATACCAACAGCAACTGCAATAGACAAACTTATAACGGTATCGAAAAGTTCATCGGCTAAAATAAAAATAATCAAGGGCAGTAAGCCCGGCAGCATTTTTCGTATTAAATCCTTTGCATTCATTTCACAACTCTATCTAAAAACCACCTCCCGGCTTCACCGTTAATCATAATATTCATCATTTTTAGTTTCACGTAGTCTTCACTATATATACGATATCCGGAATTTGCTCCATCAAAAGTATTTCCGTTGCTGTCTTTTATAAGGTACCAGTATTTTCCGTCTTTTGGATAATATCCAATCACGTGAATACAATGGTCGTCGGTCGTTGTTTCGTTTTGCAGGCGCATCTCCCTTGATGATTCATTAATCTGATCTGCCGAAATGTCAAAAACCGGAACTACTGCGACTTTTTGTTCGTTATGATCATATCCTGCCTCACTCACATCGCCACAAAGACAAACACTGTAATTCTTTTCCAAGGCTTTGTTTATGAGTTTCACAAAAGTATCAGCCGGGACATTGTAGTATTCTCTGTCATGCCACCAGTTATCGTTTTCAACCAGTTCGCTCTTTTCATAAAAGGGAGCCGACATCGTTGACATAAAACGGAAATAAGCAACGGGTTTTATCTGCATATAGTCATTTAAAAAGCTTTTTGGCGTGTATTCTTTTCCTTCAAATGTAAACGAAGTCGGAGGCGCGCCCATTTCTGCATTGAGCAATGATTTTACGACATTTACCACATATTCTTCGTTCCAGATATTATTTTCTTTCACCTGCGTTAAAAAATTCTTTATTTCCTTCACCATTTCCCTATGGCTGTATTGTTTCCTATAAGCGGGCTTACCAGCATAAGCCGAAAGAGGAACTTCTCCGTATTTATTATAAATTCTCAGCAATGCCGAAGCTTCTGAACCTTCATCAACATATGTTTTTCCGTGGGTTTTAACGAAATCAATGGCTCTTTCGACATATTCCCAATACACTACGTACATTTCAGAGAGTTTTACTTTTTTGCCGGTAAGTCGGTAAACTTCGCTTTCGAAAAAAGAAGTAGTTGAAAAGCACCAGCATGTTCCTGTATTTCCCTGACAAACAGGCGAATTGTGAAATATTTTTTTATACAATGCCGTATCGGTTGGAAATGAATTTGTTGAAAGGTCAGCCTTAAACTGTTTTCTGTATTTGAATGTTTTTGCACTGCTTTGCGGAGATTCTGTTTCGGTAGTAATAACTGCTTTATTAATATTCTGCTCAAAAGCTGTAACCGACAAAAAAATAAAGAGAATGGATAAAATGCTTTTCATTTTCCGGATATATCATGCAAAGTTATTGAATATTTCATTATGAAAAAATATCATTCAATGTCTTTAGTTTAATCGTTGATTTGGTATCGTTCGTTTTTGAGAATTTCACATTTTTAGTTTCTCCGGGTAATAAATCGAAAAAATTATCTTCAAAAACACACCCTTCAGCCTCGAGGAAAATATTTTTAGCTAATGATTTGGATGCTTTTACAAGAACAGTATGATCTGACAATTCCTGAACCATTACCTCAGACTTTTCAAGTTTCAGGTTCTTTGGCTTATCGAAATAAAAATATTTTTCTGATAAAATGTGGTTTTTCTGCTTCAACACCACTTTTATTAGAGATTTCTGGTAATCCAGACCTTTTTGCTTCATATCAGCCAACGAAAGTTTGAATATATCTTCCGCCGATTGGGCTTTAATGGTTGTCAAAAGAGAATCTTCAAAAAGTTTTTTACCAATAAAATCATAAAGTCCTAAAACCATTTCTGCCCCAAAATCAAAAGTAGAATCATTTATTACAAAAACCACAAAATCAGTTTTATCGGTATCACAAATCAGGCTGACAGTCGAGAATTCCTTTTTAATAGAATAATACGAGGCTTTGGGGATTTGTGAATAATCAATACAACTCCACGAAACAGAAGGCCAGCAGTCATTAAGTTGCCAGAATAATGTTCCCATACAGTAAGGCATGGCTTTACGATGGGCTTCGATAGCTATTTCCATTCCCCTTGCTTGCAAGAGCTGCGAAACATATACATAATCTTCGAATTTTGAAGGAACTTTATAATCCTGCTTCATGTATTCATCTATCGTTTCAAATCCTTTGAGATGTTTCTGATGATGTTTGATTGGCTCAAAGCTCAGCTCATTATTTGTCATGGACCTTAAGCATGTCATGGAAGGCATTGCCTGAAAACCGTATTCGGAAACAAAGCGTCCTACTTTATTCCGGTATTCTTCAAAAGGTTCCATTCCCCACCACACACCCCAATAATGCACATCGCCCTGCAAATAGCTCTTGCTCCTTCCCCAACCTGTTGCCGGTGATGACGGATGATAAGCCCTGCCACTATCAAATTCAGAAATTAATCGGGGTATTTCTTTCTCAAAAAGTGATTTATAGTTTTGATAAATTTCTGCTGAATCCTTTTTTGAATATTTATATTCCCTTTGCCAACCCCAGTTTTTCCAACCTTCGTCGTTTTCATTATTGCCACACCAGAGTACAAGACATGGATTATTTCGCAAACGTCTGATTTGTTGCTCTATTTCGACATCCACATTTGAAATAAATGCACTATCGCCCGGATACATGGCACAGGCAAACATAAAATCCTGCCAGACCATGATTCCCATTTCGTTGCATAACTTATAAAACTCATCATTCTCATAATACCCACCGCCCCACACTCTTAACATGTTCATGTGGGCATTTTTCACCAATTGCAGGTATTTTTTGTAATCTTCGGCTTTAACTTCAGATGGAAATGACGATAATGGTACCCAATTGGCTCCTTTGACAAAAACCGGTTTCCCGTTTAATTTAAAATAGAATGAACTGCCCAACGAATCAGCTTTCTGCACTAATTCAACGTTTTTCAATCCAATCTCTTTATTTTTTTCTGAAATGACTTTCCCGTTTTTCAAAAGCTTCACTTCCACCTGGTAAAGATGTGGTTCTCCCATGCCATTACACCACCATAGCTGAGGGTTGTCGATTTGGATTTCAACAGATGACCGGATTTCATTATCTTTCAAATCAACTTTCTTTTCCAGATTTTGCTCTTTATCCCAAACTCTAACTTTTAATTGGAAGTCTTTTCCAGTCGCATCTGAAAATTCTGTTTTTATCTGAATTAAAGCATTTTTCGAATCAAGATTTTTCTGAATTACCTGCACATCTTTAATTTCAGCTTCATCTATCAACCTCAGGCTAACAGGTTTGTAAATTCCTCCCGCAAGAAACACAGGAGCCCAATCCCATCCGTATTGATATTGTGCTTTACGAGTAAACACCCTGTCACCACCGGAAAGTGTATAAAGCAAATTCTTCTTCAGTCTTTTTTCTTCTGCTGATACCGGTTTAATAATGACTTCCAGCTTATTTTCACCTGACCTTAATGATTTATTCACACTAAAAGTCCACTTTCTGAACATATTGTTGGTAGAAGCAATTTTCTGGGTATTCAAATATATATCAGCATAGGTGTCAATGCCTTCAAATACCAATTCTTTAGATTTCCATTTCAGATCATTGTCGCTCAAATTGAATACAGCAAAGTATTTCCACGTTTCATTCTCTATCCATGCCAGTTTTTGTTCATTATCCTCAAAATACGGATTTTCAATTAGTTTATTTTCGAGCAAATCCAAATATACACTACCCGGAACAACTGCTTTATAGGATTTAGAATCATTTAATTTCTGAAAGTGCCAATCCGATAAATTTATTTCTTTAACCTGTGAAAAACTTGTCAATGAAGCAAGTAAAAAAAAGGCTAAAATAAAGTTACAAGGCGACATAGGATTCAGTTTTTGAACCTCTTACAATAATTCACTCCCAGCTTATCTAATATTTGCGTTTGATTTTTTAAACGTTGAATAAATGAAGAATAATCCCTGTTCGGATCATACGTCCATAAAACTTCTGCCAAAGCTGCCATGCGTGGCAAAGCCATATATTCCACCTGACTGAATG